>NZ_CP029829.1:205000-210000 GCF_003233655.1 Azospirillum ramasamyi | reverse complement strand
CGGCACGGGCCTGCTGGACAGCGCGCCGGACCCCGCCTTCGACGATCTGGTGTCCTGGGCCTGCGATCACTTCCAGGTTCCCATCGCCCTGGTGTCGCTGTTGGACGCCGACCGCCAATGGTTCAAGGCGCGGCGCGGGCTGGCGGCGCAGGAAACACCGCGCGACCATGCCTTCTGCCGCTTCACCATCCAGCAGAGCCTGCCGCTGGTGGTGGAGGATGCGGCGGCCGATCCGCGGTTCCGCGACAACCCTCTGGTTCTGGGAGCGCCCCATATCCGCTTCTATGCCGGCGCGCCGATCATCAACCGCAATGGCCTGGCGCTCGGTTCGGTCTGCGTGATCGACACGGCTCCCCGCAGATTCGGCATGGTGGACCGAATGGTGCTGGCCCAGCTCACCGTGACGGCCCTCGTCACCATCGAGAAGCGGCAGTGCTAGGTGCCACAGCCTGTCATTGGGTTGGCCGGCGGCATGCCGCTTGGCGGCAGGAAGGATTGCACAAGGAACGATGCAGCCGTGATGACGCCTTTTCCGCCCTTGCTTCCCACGCTGTCCCGCGAGGAGGACCGGCTTGCGGCACTTCAGCGCCACGAGTTGCTCGACACCCCTGAGGAACCGGCCTTCGACCAGATCACCCGCCTCGCCGCCAAGCTGCTGAAGGTGCCGATCGCGCTGATTTCTCTGGTGGACCGCGACCGGCAATGGTTCAAATCACGGGTCGGACTGGCGGTACGGGAAACACCGCGAGAGCAAGCCTTCTGCGCCCATGCGCTTCAGTCCGATTCCCTTTTCGTGGTCGGCGACGCCAGCCGGGACCATAGGTTCGCCGCCAACCCGCTGGTGACCGGCCATCCGCACATCCGGTTCTATGCCGGCGCCCCTCTGCGGACGGCGGACGGGCTGACACTCGGCACCATCTGCGTGATCGACAACCGCCCCCGCCCCGCCCTGTCGCCCGAGGAGGAAGAGGCCCTCCGCGACCTGTCGGCGATGGTGATGGCGCATATCGAGGCCCGGCGCGCGGTCGGCTACCTGCATCCCGTCACCTCGCTGTCGAACCGCTTCCGCTTCCTCGCGGACATCGACGCCCTGCTGGCCGATCCTGCCATCCGCGATCGCGCCCGCCTGACCGTGGTGACCGTCGACACCGCTGCGTCCCAGCAATATGCCGAACTGACCCGGGTGCTTGGCCAGGTCAGCGCCGATGCGTTCGAGATCGATTGCGCCCGCCGCATCGCCGCCTGCCTGCCGGAACGCACCCGGCTTTACCATGTGTCGCCGGCCCGCTTCGCCTGCATCCTCGTCGACCAGCCGGAGAGCGGGTTGGCGGCCACGCTCGACCGGATCGGTTCCGCCATCCGCAGCCCCTTCCTTTACCAGGGGGTGCCGATCGCGACCTCCACCGGCATCGGCTTCGTCCATCATCCCGACAGGCCGGCGGGAAGCGTGGAACTGCTACGGGCCGCCACCAGTGCCGCCCATCAGTCGCTGGAGACACAGAAGCCCTGGTGCGCGTATGACGAGGAACAGGACCGCGCCTCCCTCCGCGCCTTCCTGCTGCTGAGGAGCCTGACGGAAGCGCTCGCCGCCGGGGAGGGAGCGGCGGACACGGCCACGCAGAACGGCGGCCAATTGCACATCGCCTACCAGCCCAAGGTGGATCTGCGCAGGAATGGCTGCATCGGGGCGGAGGCGCTGCTGCGCTGGACCCATCCTGAGTTGGGGCCGATCTCGCCGGCCGAGTTCGTGCCGCTGGCGGAGCGGACGGCGCTGGTACGCCCGCTGACGGAATGGGTGATCCGGGCGGTGCTGATCCAGATCGCACGGTGGCGCCGACGCGGGATCGCGCTGCCGGTCTCCATCAACATCTCGATGCTCGACCTGGGGGCCAACGACTTCGCCGACCGGGTGGCCGCCATGCTGGACCGGCACGGGATACAGGCGGACTGGATCAGTTTCGAGGTGACGGAAAGCGCTCTGATGACCGACCGGGCCGTCGTCGACCGGCAGCTCGACCAGTTGCGCCGGCTGGGAATCGAGGTCGAAATCGACGATTTCGGCACCGGCCAGAGCGCGCTGTCCTACCTGAAGGACATCCCGGCGACGGCGGTGAAGATCGACCAGCGCTTCATCCGCTCCATCGCCACCGAGCGCAGCGACCAGATCATGGTCCGCTCGACCATCGAGCTCGCCCACGATCTCGGTTATCGCGTGGTGGCGGAGGGGGTGGAAACCGTCGAGGCCTGTGACTGGCTGCGCCTGCACGGCTGCGACATCGGGCAGGGCTATCTGTTCTCCCGCCCGCTGGCGCCGGCGGCCTTCGAGAACTGGCTGGCGGCGGGCGCTTTCCGGCCCGCCGCCGTGGTTATGGCGTGACCTACGCCGTCGCTACGCTCCTGGCCGACAGGCAGGCGTCGATGGAAGCCCGTTCGATCTCCGCATAAAGGTCGAACGGATTCAGCACCGGAGCGCCGAGATCGGCTTCGAAGCGCTGCTGGTTCGGGCTGGCGGAGAAATCCTGCTGCGCATCGTCGCCCAGGTTGGATTGGAAGATGCCCGCGGCGCTGACCGGCAGGAAGTCCTCATAGACCACCGGATCGAAGCGGACGAGACCGGCCCCGATCAGCGCTTCGAGATCGGCATCGGTTGCCGGCGGGTTGCGGCGTCCGGCATCGGTCAGGGAATAGCTGAAATAGCCGAGCTGCTGGCGGCGGATTTCGTCCCAGCTGTCGGGGAACGGGGCGAAGACCTCCTGAAGGGCGGCCATGTAGGCGGCGGCGTTCGACCCGTCGGCCGCCGGGGCGACCAGGCGGCGGGAATCCTGCAGCAGCGAGTCATACAGCGCACGGCCCTTCGGCGTCAGCGCGATGCCGCGCTGTTCGATCTCGCCGAAACGCGCGGTGTGGACACCCGAACGCCAGCCGTCGCCATCGCGGAAATCCACCGGCTCGCTCAGCGCCTTGAAGGAGGTCTGGCGCAGCAGGATGGGACAGCGCCGGGTCGGCGGGCCTTCCACCACCGCCTTGGGCGCGATGCCCTTTTCCGGCATCATCCGCTGCACCGTGTCGATGTCCAGCGTGCGCGGGGTCAAGTGGTTGATGTGCGGCCCCTTGAAGGAGACGACGTCGGCGATCAGCCGATGTGCGTCGTGCAGCCGCTTGTAGAGGTCCGCCGGCACATTGGCACGGCTGTGCCAGCGGAAGGTTTCCAGCGCCTCCGCGACGAAGCGGGCGGCGTCCTCCTCCGTCAGCCCGCCGTCGGCCTCGGCCTTCTCGATCAGCGCGAGACAGCCGTCGGTGAAGATGCTGCGGGCGGCCAGCACCCGTTCCGCCTCCTGCCGCAGGCCGGCATCGGCGATCAGGTCGAGCCGCAGCAGCGAGGTGAAGACACGGAACGGATTGCGGCTCAGCGCCTCGTCGGTCACCGGGCGGAAGGCGGTGGAATGGACGGGAACACCGGCTTCCGACAGGTCGTAATAGCCGACCGGCTGCATGCCCATCACCGCGAACAGGCGCCGCATGGTGGACAGCTCATGCGCGGTGCCGAGCCGGATGGCGCCGTGACGTTCCTCCGTGATGCGGGCAAGGCCGCCGGCGGTCTCCAGGCGGTGGCGTTCCGCCGGGTCGGCGGCCAGCACCGCCTCGTTCACCTTGCGAACCAGCTCGACGAGCGTCTGATAGGCGGGAACCTCCGTCCGGTACATCTCCGACATGGCGTTGGAGAACAGGGTACGGATCGCATCGGGGCTGATGAAACCAAGGCTGATGGAACTCTGGGCGCTCATTGCAAATCTCGCTCGCGTTGCCTTCGTCGGACCGGTCCGGTCGCTCTCCCGGTCCCTCCCATTGGGCAGCTATAGCAATGAAGCACCGCCTTGGATTGCGATTGTTTTTACCGAGTTGATGAGGAAAGCTCATGATGCGGCCGGCTGTCGTCCAGGCCGTCATCCCGGGCTTCTTCCAGTATCCAGTCGCGGAAAGCGGCAAGCGGCGGATAGCCCGTCCGTTCCGACGGCCACACGACATGATAGGCATCGCCGCTCTCCATCGGCAGGTCGAGCGCGGGGACCAGTTGGCCCGAGTGCAACTCCTCCCCAATCAGGAAAAGCGGCAGCAGTGCGACCCCCAGCCCGGCAACGGTCGCCTGAATGGCGGTGCCGAACTGGTCGAACAGCATGCCATGCACCCCATCGGCGGGCGTGTCGTGCAGGGTCAGCCAGCGTTCCCACGCATCGGGACGACTGGTCAGGTGCAGCAGCGGGGCAAGGCGCAGATCGCCGGGCTGCCGGAAGCCGAAGCGGTCGCGCAGATCACGGCTGCAGGCGGGAATGACCGTCTCCCGGCGCAGCAGCGCCATCTCCCCGCCCGGCCATTCCGGCCTGCCGAAATGGATCGCCACGTCGACCGGATCCAGCCGGAAATCGAAAGGCGCCATCCGCGTCACCAGATTGATGGTCACGCCTGGATTCGCAGCCAGGAATTTCGGCAGCCGCGGCGTCAGCCAGCGGGCGCCGAAGGTCGGCAGGATCGCGATGCTCAGCGTGCCGCCATAGGGGTTGGCGCGCAGGTTCAGCGACGCGGTGCTGATCTTGCGCAACGCATCGCGGACCTCGCGCACATAATACTCCCCGCCCGCAGTCAGGCGGATGGTCTGCCGTTCGCGGTGGAAGAGTTCAACCTCCAGCAGCTCCTCCAGCGCCTTGATCTGGCGGCTGACGGCGCTCTGGGTCAGCGACAGTTCCTTCGCCGCCGCGGTGATGCTGCCGGTCCGCGCCGCCGCTTCGAAGGCGGTCAGAAGGGACAGGGAGGGGAGGAAGCGGCGGGGGCTCTGCATCTCATTCTCACAGGGAATGACTGGTTGAGCAAACTTCACTTTGCCGAAGGGAGTAGGCAAGCGAATCTTCCCGGATGTCCGTGGATGCAGCGACCCGCTACGCCCACGGAACCGGTCCGGGCGGTGTTTCCGGCTGGGAATGACAGGCGGGCAATAATACGGGATA
>NZ_CP029829.1:0-195000 GCF_003233655.1 Azospirillum ramasamyi | reverse complement strand
GTCAGCACCCGTTGCGGCCGTTTCACGAATGCGGCGAGCAGGCCGAACTCCGCCTTGGTCAGCTCCACCTCGCGCCCCTCCTGCCCGCGCAGGCGCTGGGCGGTGAGGTCGAGCTCCCAGTTGGCGAACTGCACGACGGCACGCAGTTCGTCCGGGTTGCGCAGCGGACGCACGTCGTTGGAAACGCGGCGCAGCACCGCCTTGATGCGGGCCAGCAGTTCGCGCGGGTTGAAGGGCTTGGTCAGGTAGTCGTCGGCGCCCAGCTCCAGCCCGACGATGCGGTCGACATCCTGGTCCTTGGACGACAGGATGATGACGGGAATCTGCGAATCGGTGCGGATCTGACGGACGAGTCCCAGTCCGTCGCCGTCGGGCAGGCGCAGGTCGCAGACCACGAGGTCGACGGGTTCGCCGTCCAGGGCCTGCTTGGCCGAAGCGGTGTCGTGCGCCGTGGTGACACGGTAGCCTTCCCCCGCCAGATATGAGGCCAAAAGCTCTCGAATCGGCTCATCGTCGTCGACCGCGAGAATGTGCATGCCTGTTACCTCCCCAAACCTTCTTATCTCACGCGCGAGCGCCACGCAATGCGTTACAACCCGGTAACGGCTACCGCCGCCTTGCCTTTCGCATGAGTTGGTTGAAATCGCGTTCTGCACCGACGACACAAAACCACCCTTTCACGGACATTAACCAGAAACACGGTGCGGTTTAAATGCCGACCATCGAACAGGGGACGGTCGCCGGGGGGCGCCGGACCGATCCGTGATGGGGAAGCTCAGCCATGCCGAACGTCGATCATTGCCTGGAGCGTCTAACCCTGCTCGACCGCGCCGATCGTCTGCTGAACGAGGTGCGGGTCTATGGACAGCACGGGTCGATCCGCGAAACGCTGGCGCAGCACCGGCTGCTGCTGGGCGAGGCGAGGCGCCATCTGGACTCGGCGCGGTCGGTCGGCCGGTCCGGCTGACCTGCGGCGAAAGACCGCGGCCATGCCCGGCTGCAACGCCCCGGCGCCACCCCGGCGCGCCCCGTCGCCGGCCCTGGCCCCGGCCGCCAGGACGGCTCGGCGCCTGCCCGCCGACTGCAACCGCCGTCCGGCGCATGAGCGTTGCGCCCACCACTCCGTTCACCATCCAGCCCACCAGACGCCCTGCGGACCGGCCGCCCTGCCCCGCCCGCTCCCGGCGGCTCCCGCACCGCTGTGGCCCATGATGATGGAGCGCTGGCTGGCGGCCGCGCCCTGACGGCATCCCGGCCTCCCGGCACTTGGCCGCCGGGCTGCGAGGCTCTCCCTAATCCCGCCCGATTTCGCCCCTATGCCGATGATCGGTAGCCACAGTAACGGAGAGTCCCATCATGATCCGCGCCATCCTTCTCGCCTCCACCGCCCTGCTGATGGCGGCACCGGGCGCCCTGGCGGCGAACGGAACGGCCGACGCCTCAGGGAGCAATGGACCGGGAGGCGGGCAACTGGCGCTGACGCGGGTTCTGCTGTCCACCGGCGGCGTCGGTTACTTCGAATACGAAGCGACGGTGACCGGCGATGCCGACCTGTCGCTGGAGGTGCGGCGCGACCAGGTCGACGACGTGCTGAAAAGCATCGTGGTCTATGACGACAAGGGCGGCGTCGGCACCATCGGCCTGCCCGGGGCGGAGCCGCTGGACACCGCATTCCGCGAACTGCCCTTCTCACCCGGCGACCTAACCTCCCCCGCCGCGCTGCTGAGCGCCATGCAGGGGGCGGAGGTCACGGCCGGCGGGTCGCGCCAGCTGACCGGCCGGCTGATGTCGGTGACGGAGGAGACGGTGCGGCTGCCCGGCAATGACGGCGCTACCGCCACCCGGCACCGGGTGACGCTGATGACCGCCGAAGGCTTGCGCCAGCTGGTGTTGGAGGAGGCCGACACGCTGCGCTTCACCGATCCGGCGGTGCAGGCCCAGATCGACAAGGCGCTGTCGGCGGTGGCGGAGAATGCCCGGCGCGAAAAGCGGCGGCTGACCGTGCGCAGCAACGCGCCCAGCGATCCCCAGGCGGCCGGCGAGCGCCGGGTCCGCGTCGGCTATGTCGCGGCGATGCCGCTGTGGAAGGCGACCTACCGGCTCAGCCTGGGCACGGGCGGCGCCGCCTCACAAAACGGACAGACGCAAAACGGACAGGCGCAGAATGGGCCGGCAACGGATGGAAAAGGCGCGCTGCAAGGCTGGGCGGTGCTGGAGAATCTCAGCGGCGAGGACTGGCGCGGCGTCGACCTGACGGTGGTGTCGGGCAACCCGGTCACCCTGCGCCAGGCGCTCTACACGCCTTATTTCGTCGAGCGGCCGGAAGTCCCGGTGGAGGTTCTCGGCCGGGTGCTGCCCAGCGCCGACGAGGGCACGGTGACCCTGGGCGATGCCCGTGCGGCGATGCGGCCGCAGGCGGAATCCTCGCGGGCCGCCCCGCCGCCAGCCGCCGCCATGGCCGCTCCCGCTCCGATGGCCGAACCGCTGGCGAAAACGGCGCCCTACGGCTCCGCCGCCGGAACGCCGGCCGTCGCAGCCGTCCGCAGCGCCGAGGCCGGCGCCGCCGAGGGCGCGCAGGTGCTGTTCCGCTATCCGCAGCCGGTCACCGTGCCGAATGGCGGAACCCTGATGATGCCGATCACCGCGCGTGCCATGCCGGTGGAGCGGGTGGCGCTTTACCAGCCCGCCAGCGACGGCCGCCACCCGCTGGCTTCGCTGCGGCTGCGCAACGACGGCGACACCGCGCTGCCGCCGGGGCTGCTGACCTTCTACGACCGCGCTTCGCAGAGCGGCGCCGGTGCCGCGGCCAGCGCCTATGTCGGCGACGCCCGCATGGCGACGCTGCCGGCGGGCGAGAGCCGGCTGCTGTCCTTCGCCGTCGATCAGGCGGTGACCATCGACCGCGAGGAGAAGCCGGAACGCCGGCTGTCCCGCGCCAGCATCGCCGACGGCGTGCTGACCCTCTCGGTGACCGACCGGCAGAGCACCACCTACACCGTCTCCGGCGCCCCCGACGGCGACCGCAACCTGATCATCGAGCACCCGCGCCGCCCCGGCTGGGAGCTTGCCGAACCGGCGGGCGCCAAGCCCGACGCGACCGCCACCGCCTACCGCCTGCCTCTGGCGGTGCCGGCCGGCAAGACGGTGACGCTGACCGCCACGCTGGAACGGCCGCGGCAGGAGCGGATCGTGCTGACCGACCTGACCGCCGACCAGATCGCCGCCCGCGCCGACGCGGCCGAACTGCCGGCGGAGGTGCGTCAGGCGCTGACCGCGCTGGCCGGCCTGCGCACCGCCGTCGCCGAGAAGGAGCGACGCATCGCCGAGCTGGAGCGCGACCGTGCGGAGCGCATCGCCGACCAGGACCGCCTGCGCGAGAACCTGAAGGCCCTGCCCGCCGGCAGCGACCTGCACAAGCGCACGCTGGCGAAGATGGCGGAGGCCGAGAACCGCCTCGACACGCTGGCCCGCGACCTGACGGCCGCACGCGGCGAAGCGGAAGCCGCCCGCCAGACCCTGCGCGAGCGGGTGAAGGCTCTGGCGATCTGAGGAGCCCGGCAATGCCTTAACCCCCTCTCCCCTCCGCGGGAGAGGGGCTGCCCGCCTTCCAGGTGCCGGACTTCCTTCGCGGACTCGTCAGCCGGCACGGTCGAGTTGCTTGAGGAAGCCGATGTAACGGTTGATGTCCTCCATCCGCCGGGCATGGTCGTTCAGATCGGACAGGCGGCCTTCGATGGCCGTCTGGGCCCCCTCCACCTCGTCGATGACGGCGTGGATGTCGGTCTGCAGGGCATGCGCGGCGGTGGCGGCCTCGTCCATGCGGGCGCTGGTGTCGTCCAGCTGGCCGCCGACCGAGCGGACGGAGGTCACCACCTGATCGATGGCGCGGCGGGTGTCGCCCAGCGTCTGCTTGGTGTCGTTGGCCAGCTTTCGCACCTCCGCCGCGACCACCGCGAAGCCCCGTCCCGCCTCACCGGCCCGCGCCGCCTCGATGGTGGCGTTCAGCGCCAGCAGGTTGGTCTGGCTGGCGATGCCGTCGATCACCGACAGAACCTTCTCGATGCTCTTCACCACGGTGGACAGCTGGCTGAACTCGCGGACCAGCTCCTCCTTCCGTTCGGCATGGCCGTCGAACAGGCCGGCATGGCGGTTCAGCGTCGCCTCGATGGCGGACATGGAGCCGCCGATGCGCGCGGCGTAGCTGGCGGTTTCCTGCACGCCGCTGTTCAGCGTGACCAGGGCGTCGAGGTAGCTGCGCATCCGCTCGATCACGCTGTTGCGGATACGGCTCAGCAACTCCATCCGGTTGTAGCGGGTGGCGATGAAATAGCTCTGGAACCGGGCGTAATGGACCGGGAAGCGGTCGACCATGTCGTCGGGAAAGGCGGTGCCGGGCGGGACCTCGAAGAACATCAGGGCCGACAGGGTCTCGTTGATGTTGATGCCCAGCAACTCGCCGAAGGTGGAGAAGCCGGCGGCCGTCAGCCCGTCGAAGGCATGCACCCGCGACAGCTGGTCCGGGTTGTTCAGGCGGCGCAGGATGCAGTCGTTCAGGATGGCGCCCACCGGCCGCGGTTTGCCGCGCAGATAGGCCCTGAGGTCGTCATCGGTCTGGCGGACGAAATCGGTGGCTTCCACCAGGCACAGCGAATCGCCGGGATTGACGTCGCAATAGAAGGCGACCTCCCCCTTCTCGAAATCGAAGCCGGAGATGGAGCGCACGAACAGCTCCCCCTCCATCTCGATGGCGAAGGTGTTCTTGGCGAGCCTGGCCGGAACCTCCTGCGGCTTGCAGCGCAGCGCCTGGGCCAGCGCGTCGATGAAGCTCACCACCTCGAAGCCGTCGCGGTCGATCACGCCACGCACTGTGCGGCGCATCGGGTCGGCGTCCACCACCGCGAAGCGGGTCTGGGTCGGGCGGAAGTTCTGCGACTTGAAGATGCCGTAACGGATGCCGGGCGCCATCTTCAGGAAGATGGTCAGCGCCGCGTTCTCCAGCACGCGCTGGCCGTCGAACAGGCGGGTGTTGCGGAAGTCCAGCGTGCCGCCGGCCGAACCGCCGATGAACAGGCAGGGGAAATGGCCGGAGCGGTAGACCGCCTCCATGAACCAGCTTTCGCTGGCCGACAGCCCGTCGATGAAGGTCAGCGCCACCGTGTCGTGGCTGTCGACCGCGAAGGGAACGCGGACGCGGTCCAGCTCGCCGCGGATCGCCTCCACCCGTGCCGGGACGTCGCGGGTCGGCCGGCCGCCGCGCAGATCCTCGCAATGCAGCGGGACCGCGTGGATGCTGATACCGGCGAGGAGGCGCGGGCTGAAGGACTGCAGGACCACGCTGTCCCAGCGGTCGGCGGCCTTGCGGTAGAGCGGCTGCCCTTGCCCCGCGCACAGCTCGCCCGCGGTGGAGACCAGCACCAGCTGCGTCGCCGCCGGCAGGGCGGAACGCACCGCGCGGGCGGTGGCGGCGAAATCGACATGAGGCGACACGAAGCCGACCACCAGCGCCGGGGCGCCGGCGGCGAAGCCCAGCCCCGCCAGTGCCTCCGCGCCGATCCGTGCCGCCGGCAGGCACAGGCTGCGGATCGGCGCCTCCGGTCCGGCTGCGGCCGTCGCGGCGGCGGCGTTGCCGGGTTCGGCAGCATTCGGGACGGCACCGGAGGCCGCAGACTCTGAGCGGAAGAAGGACAGCATGGCGGACGTTTCCTCGGTCGCTTGTCGTTTGATTCTGCAAACCGGCCGCGTTGATCGTTTCATCGATGCCGGGCCTGCGGACAATTTGCGGACAACTTAGCTTCGGATCGGTCACCGGCCTCATACGGGAGATTCCGTATCGGGCCGTGGCATCCGGTCGCACAACTTGATGGGGTGATCGCCGATTCCGCTTGTGGGACCAGCAAAACATTGGCATAAGGCAAGCCATAGGCCTGGGGTGCCGTGCGGTGGTCGCGCGGCTGAGAACACACCCATCGAACCTGTCTGGGTAATTCCAGCGAAGGGAGCCGCCGCATGCTTCATGCGCCCGATCCGTACCCGTTATCCGTTTCCGAAACCGGAAGCCGTCCTTCCGTCGCCGTCATCGGCGCCGGCTGCATCGGCCTTGCCATCGCCTGGAGGCTGGCGTCGGCCGGCTGCCGCGTCGATCTGTTCGAGCGCGGACAGGCGGGCCGCGGCGCCACCCATGCCGCCGGCGGCATGCTGGCCGCCTGCGTCGAGACCGAACCGGGCGAGGACGGGCTGCTGCCGCTGACCCGCGCCTCCCAGGCGCTGTGGCCGGATTTCGCCTGCGACCTGGAGGCGGCGAGCGGCATGTCGGTGGACCTGCGCACCGAAGGCACCATGGTCATCGCGCTCAACGCCGACGATGCCGCCAAAATCCGCTTCCTGCACGGCTTCCAGCGCGACCTCGGTCTGCCGGTGGAATGGCTGGGCGGGGCCGAGGTGCGGCGGCGCGAGCCCTTCCTGCAGCCCGGCGTGGCCGGCGCCCTGTTCTGCGCCGGCGACCATCAGGTCGACAACCGCAAGGTGGCGGCGGCCCTGCGCCGCGCCGCCGAGGCCGCCGGGGCCCGCCTGCATGAGCAGTGCGGCGAGGTGACCCTGGCGGTGGAGGGCGGACGCGCGGTTGGCGTGCGTGTTGCTGC
This sequence comes from Azospirillum ramasamyi, assembly GCF_003233655.1. Taxonomy (NCBI): domain Bacteria; kingdom Pseudomonadati; phylum Pseudomonadota; class Alphaproteobacteria; order Rhodospirillales; family Azospirillaceae; genus Azospirillum; species Azospirillum ramasamyi. The sequence continues at coordinate 188,362 of NZ_CP029829.1, read as the reverse complement.
AACTCTGCACCGGGCCGACCGGGTGGTTCTGGCCGCCGGGGCCTGGTCGGCCGGCGTGCCGGGACTGCCGCCCGCCGCGAAACCGCCGGTGCGGCCGATCAAGGGGCAGATGGTCTGCCTGCGCATGGACCAGCGGCTGCCGCTGCTGCGCCATGTGGTGTGGACGCCCGGCACCTACCTGATCCCCCGGCTGGATGGCCGGCTGCTGATCGGCGCCACGACGGAGGAGCGCGGCTTCGACGACCGGCTGACCGCCGGCGGCCAGTTCGCCCTGCTGGAAGGCGCCTGGCGCGCCCTGCCCGGCATCGCCGAACTGCCGATCGAGGAGACCTGGGTCGGATTCCGCCCCGGCAGCCGCGACGACGCGCCGATCCTGGGCGAGAGCGGCATCCCCGGCCTGATCCATGCGACCGGCCACCACCGCAACGGCATCCTGCTGACTCCGGTCACCGCCGACGGCATCGCCCGGCTGGTGCTGACCGGCGAGACCGACCCGCTGCTGCGCCCCTTCGCCGCCGACCGCTTCGTTGCGGCGGGAGCCGCCGCATGAGCGCCGTCCTCCGCGTCAACGGCCGCGAAGAGCCGCTGTCCGCCGCCTCGGTCGCCGAGCTTCTGGCCGCGCGCGGCATCGCCGAGGGGACGCTCGGCGTCGCCGTCGCCCTGAACGGTGCCGTGGTTCCCCGCCGCCGCTGGCCGGAAACCCCGCTCCAGCCCGGCGACAGCCTCGAAATCGTCCGCCCGATCCAGGGCGGCTGAACCTGTTTTCCCTCTCCCGCCCCGGAAGAGGGAAGGGGCCCATGCGGGGCATGGGAAGGATGAGGGGTGGCGCAAGGAGCCGTTCGGTTCTCGATCCTTGGTCTTCTCCTCACCCTCCCGCCTTCGGCGGGCTCCTCCCTCCCCCGGCGCGGGAGAGGGCCTTGGAAAAGGCTCCCACCATGTCCAAAACCATTCCCGATACCCTCACCATCGCGGGTCGCGGCTTCGGCTCGCGCCTGTTCCTCGGCACCGCCGGCTATCCGAACCAGCAGGTGATGCTCGACGCGCTGGAGGCCAGCGGCAGCGAACTGGTCACGCTGGCGATCCGGCGCATCAGCCTGGACGGCTATTCGGAAAGCCTCGTCGACGTGCTGGCCCGCGCCACCGCCAACCGCCCCGCCGGCCCGGTCGGGCTGCTGCCCAACACCGCCGGCTGCATGACCGCGAAGGAAGCCGTGCTGACCGCCCAGCTGTCGCGCGAGGCGCTGGATACCCCCTGGATCAAGCTGGAGGTCATCGGCGACCGCGAGCTGCTCTATCCCGACGTGGAGGAGTTGCTGCGCGCGACGGAGGAGCTGGTGAACGACGGCTTCGTCGTGCTGCCCTATTGCAACGACGATCCCGTCACCTGCCGCAAGCTGGCCGACCTGGGCGCGGCGGCGGTGATGCCGCTGGGCGCCTTCATCGGCTCCGGCATGGGCATCCGCAACCCGCACGCCATCGAGACGATCTGCGCCCGCAGCCCGGTGCCGGTGGTGCTGGACGCCGGCATCGGCACCGCGTCCGACGCGGCGCTGGCGATGGAGCTGGGCTGCGCCGCGGTGCTGCTGAACACCGCGGTGTCGAAGGCGCGCGATCCGGTGCGGATGGCGGCGGCGATGCGCGACGCGGTCAGCGCCGGGCGCGGCGCCCATCTGGCCGGCCGCATGCCGATGCGGGCCTATGCCGAACCCTCCAGCCCCCAGATGGGCCTGATCGGCGGCTGACGGCGAGGGGGGCGTGCCTCTTGCGGCTGTCCAATCGGCCGCTTGATCCGGCGCGGCGGCTGACGCAGGCTGTCGCGCATCGCCCCTAAAGCCGGAGAGCTACGACCGTGCCCGCCATTTTCGAACCCCGCACCCCCGACTGGAAGGCGCGCTGCCTCGCGTCCTTCGAACAGCAGCCGATCTGCAGGACGCTCGGCATCGAGATGGCGGCGATGGAGCCCGGCTTCTGCGAGATGCGGCTGCCCTTCCGCGCCGACCTGACGCAGCAGCACGGCTTCTTCCATGCCGGCATGGTCAGCACGCTGGCCGACAATGCCGGGGGCTATGCCGCGCTCACCCTGATGCCCGCCGGGGCGGAGGTGCTGGCGGTGGAATTCAAGATCAACCTGATGTCGCCGGCCAAGGGCGACGTCATGATCGCCCGCGCCCGCGTGGTGAAGCCGGGCCGCACCCTGGTCATCACCCAGGTCGAGGTGTCGATGCTGGACGGCGGGGTGGAGAAGGATTGCGCCCTGATGCAGCAGACCACCTTCTGCGTGATGCCGAAATGACGGCCTGACCGGCTCGAACGGGGCCTTCCGGCCGTTCCGGGGCGGCGCTCACAGCAGGAACGCCGACGCCAGCCCCAGGAAGGCCAGGAAGCCGATCACGTCGGTGATGGTGGTCAGGAACACCGCGCTGGACACCGCGGGATCGACGCCCAGCTTTTCCAGCCCCAGCGGGATCAGCGCGCCGCTGAGCCCCGCCACCACCAGATTGATGATCATGGCGAGCCCGATGACGATGCCGATCATCGGGCCGTACCAGACCAGCGCGATCACCCCCACCATCACGGCGAAGATGCCGCCGTTGATCAGCCCGACCAGCAGCTCCTTCCCCACCACCCGCATGGCGTTGGCGGAGGACAGCTCGTGCGTCGCCAGCGCGCGGACGACGACGGTCAGCGTCTGCGTCCCGGCATTGCCGCCCATCGAGGCGACGATGGGCATCAGCACCGCCAGCGCCACGATCTGCTCGATGGTGCCCTCGAACAGCGAGATGACGCCCGAGGCCAGGAAGGCGGTGACGAGGTTGACGGTCAGCCAGCCGACACGGCCGCGGGCGATGTCGGCGATGCCGCTGAACACGCCGGTGTCGCCCGACCCGCTCAGCTTGCGCAGGTCGTCCTCCGCCTCCTCGTCGATGATGCGGACCACGTCGTCGACGGTGATGACGCCGATCAGCCGGCCGACGGCATCCACCACCGGGGCGGAGACCAGCGCGTATTGGCGGAACAGGTTGGCGACCTCCGCCCGCTCCATGGTGGCGGGGATCGCGTCGACCTCGCCGGTGACCAGATCGGCGATGCGCACGGCCCGGCGCTGGCGCAGCAGGCGCGACAACGGCACCGCGCCCCGCACCCGATGCATCGGGTCGACGATGAAGATGTCGTAGAAATCCTCCGGCAGCGTGTCGGTCGCCGCCCGGACGAAGTCGATGGTCTCGCCCACCGTCCAGTATTCCGGCACCGCGACCAGCTCGCGCTGCATCATGCGGCCGGCGCTGTCCTCGGCGTAGGTCAGGTTCTCCTGCACCAGCGCGCGTTCGGCGTCGGGCAGGTTCGCCAGGATCTGCGCCCGCGTCACCGCGTCCAGATCCTCGATCAGCTCGACGGCGTCGTCGGTGTCGAGGTCGGCGACGGCGGCGGCCAGCTCCTGCGGCTCGAACCGCTCGATCAGCGATTCGCGCAGATCCGGGTTCAGGTTGGACAGCACCTCGCCGTCCAGCTCCGCCGGCAGCAGGTCGATCAGTTCGGCGCGCTCGGCCGGGTCGGCCTGCTCGATCAGGTCGGCGATGTCGGCGGCGTGCAGCCCCTCCAGCCGCGCCAGAACGGCGTCGCGTTCGCGGGCGCGCAGCAGGGCGACGATCTCTTCCACGAACTCCGGCTCGACGCCGTAGGGACGTTCGTCCTCCGCCTCATGGCCCATGGGACGATGGCCATGGGGATGGGCGGCGCTGTCCGGCCGCAGGTCCGGGGTATGGGGATCGGTGTGCATGCCGGCACACTCCCTTCGGCGATGGCAAAGCCCGAATGCCGGCATGGACACCGACGGCACGGCAACGGCAACGCGGCTCCGCGACATCGGACGGCAGGCCGGCGGCGTTCGGGGTATGCGGGTTGTGGAAGGCCTTCGCGCGGTACCTTGGTCCCGGCGTAAAGGACGGGAGCGGCACCGGCGGCAGCGCCCCCGACATAGAGGCGCCGCCCCCGTTTGTCCAGTCCGGCCGGGCAAGGAACGGCCGTTGCCGGTGCTTTTCCCGCCAAGCCCCTGGCGCCCTCTTGCACTGCAACATCCCTTCGTGCTCCCATTACCGCGTGCCGCATCATGGGGAGAGGGGCCGGACGCGCCTATGGAGTATGCCTTCACCACCGTCGGCGACCGCGACGGTATCCTGCTGTCGGGCCGCTGCACCTACGAGGACGGCAACCGCTTCCACGACATGATGCGCGAATGGGATTTTGGCGCCAGTCCGGTGGTGCCGATCGACCTGCGCTTCGTCACCTTCATCGACTCCGCGGCCATCGGCATGCTGTTCATCCTGGCGAACCGCTGCAGCGAGGCCGGCGGCCACATCGTCGCCAGCGGCGCCCTTCCCCACATCGTCCGCGCGCTGCGCCGCGTCGCGCTCGACCGCTATATCGAATTCCGCTGAGGAGGCCGCCGCCGGCGGGATGAGAGGCGGGGTAAGGCCCGAACACGAAAAAGCCCGCTCGGTCTTGCGACCTGCGGGCTTTTCGTCATTCCCGTATCCCCGGGATGGTCCCATCTGCATGGGAGAGTGGTGCGGTCGAGAAGACTCGAACTTCCACGGGTTGCCCCACAGCGACCTCAACGCTGCGCGTCTACCAATTCCGCCACGACCGCATCAGGCTGGTAGTTCCCGACGTCCGCTTGCGCGCCTCATCGGGTGGAGCGGGTAGATATCAGCTTCCCGACGGTCGATCAAGCGCTACAATCATCGTTCGCGAAGAAAAATTCGGAGCGGCCCTCCGGCCGCCCCGCCGACACAGCAGCCGACACCGCCAGAGACCGTATCGAATGACCTCCCTGCCAAGCCTGCCGCCAAGCCCGCCCGCCGGTCAGACCTGTCCCGAGACGCCCGCCCGGCCGCGGCCGATCGAGTGGCGCATCTCCGACCAGCCGGTGCCCTACCCCGACGCCATCGCCGAGATGGAGGCCCGCGTCGAGGCGATCCGCGCCGGCACCGCGCCGGAACTGGTCTGGCTGCTGGAGCATCCGCCGCTCTACACCGCCGGCACCAGCGCGCGCGACGAGGATCTGCTGGAGGCCGACCGCTTCCCCGTCTACCGCAGCGGCCGAGGCGGCCAGTACACCTACCATGGGCCGGGACAGCGCGTGGCCTACGTCATGCTGGACCTGAAGGCGCGCGGCGCCGACATCCGCGGCTTCGTCCGCGACCTGGAGGAATGGATCATCCGCACGCTCGCTTCCTTCAACATCAAGGGGGAGCGGCGGGAGGGCCGTGTCGGCATCTGGGTCGACAAGCAGCCCTATGGCGGGCTGAAGGGGCAGGAGGACAAGATCGCCGCCATCGGCGTGCGGGTGCGCCGCTGGGTCAGCTTCCACGGCATCGCCCTGAACGTGGAGCCGGACCTGTCCCATTTCGGCGGCATCGTCCCCTGCGGCATCGCCGAGCATGGCGTCACCTCCATCGTCGCCCTGGGCCAACTGGTGACGATGGAGGACGTCGATTCGGCCCTGATCGCGGCATGGCCGGAGGTGTTCGGCGGCCCGATGCGGGGCGAGGACAGCCCCGCCGAAGATGGGTCGGGCGAAGAGATTTAAAGGGGCTTGCAATGCGCTTTGGGCCGCGACGGCGGCCCCGGCCGCTCATGCGGCCGAATCCAGACCGGCGAATGAGGTCATGTGAATCTAAAGCGAATGCAAATTCGCTTTAGTATTTCTGGAACCCGCCGGCGGCCGGGGTGGCGGCCTGATCGCCGGCGGGGTTCACGCGCGGATCCTTGTTGTCCATCGACTGCACGGTGCAGGCGGTCGTGTTGCCGTTGCGGAACAGGTAGATCTTCTTCCGGTCAGCCTTCCTTTCGGGATCGTTCAGGTTCAGCCCATGGCCGAAGGCGACGCCCAGCACCTCCCCCTTGAAATAGGCGCGGAAGCGCAGCGGCGTGATCTCCTTGAAGCGCAGGGCGGCGCAATCCCGGCTCAGCTCCTTCTCGAACTTGCCGGCCTTGCGCCAATCCTCATTGGAGCGGATCGTCACCCATTGCGGCGGCAACGGGAACTGCACGATGGGCGGCGCGATGGGCAGGTTGGAGTCCGGCTGCGGCGGCGCCATGTGGCCCGGCTCCGTCCGCTCCAGCGCACCGGCCAGCGCCGGGGAGCCCGCCGAAAAGGCCACCGGTAGCATCAGCCCGCACAGCAAGCCGGCGGCCATCAGGCGCACGTCAAATCCGGACATCGAACCCACGCTCCTTGATCTCGTCGACCCGCGTCTCCTTCGCCGGCTTTTCCTTCGCCGGCATCGGTTTGGCAGGCTCCACGGCCGCCATCTCCCCCAGCCGCCCGGAGAGCGACAGGGTCAGTTCCAGCGCCCCGCCATCCTGCTCCGGCGCGCCCAGCGGCGTCAGGGTCAGCGCGCCTTCCAGCCCCTGCGGCGGCTTCGCCATCGCTTGGGACAACGCCGCCATGACGCGGCCCAGATCGTCGATGGCGACCCGGTCGGTCGCGACCGTCAGCCCTTTGCCCGGCCGGATGGCGGAGCGAAGGACGCCGAGCACGCCCGCCAGCCCCTCCCCCTTTTCTTCCGCCGGAGCCTGGGCCAGCATCAGCACGGCATCCTCCAGCCTCACCCTCACCGGCCCATCGACCGGACCGAGGGCGAGGCCGATCCCGCTCACTTCGATCGCCACATCCAGCCGGCCGTCCTCCGCAAGCGGCCGCAAGTCGCCCGCCCGTCCATCCAGCGCCGCGACTGCGGCCCGGCGCTCCGCGTCGCCGAAACGGGCGGCCAGCGCCGCCTCCACGGCATCGCTTCCGTCCATCCCGAAGGCGGCCAGCAGCCGGCCCAGGTCGCGGGCAAGCGTCCGGATCGCCGGTTCCAGCCGGTCGGCAGGATCGACGGTTGTCGGTTGGGGCGGGCGTGCCGGCGCATCCGCCGCCGCCTCCGGCCCAAGGCTGAGGCGGACGGCCGTGTCACGCCGCGGCACAGCCGGAGCTTTCGCCGCCGGTGTCGCCATGGCCCCGCGCACGGCCTTGCCCTTCGCCTCCGCCGCCTTGGCGAAGACGCCGGTGAGCATGGCCTTCATGTCGGCCACATCCGGCTTCCTTGCGGTCATCCCGGCTGTCGTCCCTTCCGCTGGCCTTCAACCGCCGGCCTCAAGCCACGGCGACGGCAAGCATGCCGCCGTCATGGTTAGCGGAACGCTAATGCGGACCTTCCATCAGCGGCTTTCGATCCCGACCCGACAATGACCGCAGGAGTTACGCCGTCGGCCGCTGCTCGAACCCGGCCATCCCCGGATCCTGCTCCGGTTCGGACACCACGTCGCGGACGATGGCCGCGGGCGGGCCGCGGCGGCAGGCCTCCAGCATGCGGTCGACGGCATGGGCGGGGCCGGCGAACAGCGCCTCCACCGTGCCGTCGCTGCGGTTGCGGACCCAGCCGGTCAGACCCAACCCGCCCGCGGTATCGACGGTCCAGCCGCGATACCACACCCCCTGCACCTTGCCCTGGACGCGGACGCGCACGACCTTCCGTTCGGGGCCGCTCATGCGGAACCGCCAGTCGCCGCAGCGGCGTCACGTTTGCTCTGCTCCTCGTCCAGCAGGGCCTTGCGGGACAGTTTTCCAATCATCGTCTTCGGCAGCTCCCGGCGGAATTCCACGACCTTCGGCATCTCGATGGGCGACAGCTTGTCCTTCAGGAAGGCGGTCAGCTCCTCGGCGGTCAGGCTCCTGCCCTCGTCCAGCCGGACATAGGCCTTAACCGTCTGGCCGCGATATTCATCGGGCAGGCCGGCCACCACGCATTCGGCGACGGCCGGATGCAGGTAGATCGCCTCCTCCACATTGCGGGGATAGACGTTGAAGCCGCTGCACAGGATCATGTCCTTGATGCGGTCGACGATGGTGGTGTAGCCGTCCTCGTCCATCACCCCGACATCGCCGGTGTGCAGCCGGCCGTCGACCAGCGTCTGCGCCGTCTCGTCCGGGCGCCGCCAATAGCCCTTCATCACCTGCGGCCCGCGGATGCAGACCTCGCCCTTCTCGCCGGGCGGCAATACGCGGCGCGGCTCCTCCAGGCTGACGATCTCCACGATGGTGCCGGGCAGCGGCAGGCCGATGGAGCCCTTCTTCTCGCTGCGCAGCACCACCGGGTTCACCGTGGCGACGGGGGAGCTTTCCGACAGGCCGTATCCTTCCACCAGCGTGCAGCCGGTGGTGCGCTCGAACGCCTCCTTCACCTCCAGCGGCAGCGGCGCCCCGCCCGACATGCAGAAGCGGATGGAGGACAGGTCGAAGTCCTTCAGGCGTTTATGATGGTTGATCGCCGTGTAGATGGTGGGGACGGCGGGGAACAGGGTGATCCGCTCCTTCTGCAGGGTGCGCATGACCTGCTCCAGCTCGAAGCGCGGCAGCAGGACGATCTCGGCCCCCAGATGCAGGCCGAAATTCATCACCGCGGTCATGGCGAAGACATGGAACAGCGGCAGCACGCCCATCATGCGCTCCTGCCCGTCATCCTCGCCCTCGCCGGGCCTGCGCTCCTTCGACGCGTACCAGGTCGCGCACTGGATGGTGTTGGCGTAGAGGTTGGCGTGGGTCAGCATCGCGCCCTTCGGCACGCCGGTGGTGCCGCCGGTGTATTGCAGGACCGCGACGTCCTCGCGCGCGTCGATGGCGACCGGAGCCGGCCGGCCGTCGTTGGCGATCAGTCGGACAAAGGGAATGTGGCGGTCGTCGCGCGGGATCGCCGCGACCTCCGCCCTCTTGGCGATGGGGAACAGCCAGTTCTTCGGGAAGGGCAGGATTTCGGCCATGCGGCAGATCACCAGCCGCTTCAGCCCGGTCTCCGCCAGCATCCGCGCCATCTTGTCGTACAGCAGCTTCAGGTCCAGCGTGACCATCAGGTCGATGTCGCTGTCGCCGATCTGGTGGGCAAGTTCGCGTTCGGCATAGAGCGGGTTGAAGTTCACCACCGTGCCGCCGGCCTTCAGGATGCCGAAGAAGGCGATGACGTAATAAGGGGTGTTGGGCAGGAACAGACCGACCCGCGTGCCCTTCCCCACCCCGAGCGCCTGGAAGCCGCGGGCGGCGCGGTCGACCAGTTGCCCCAACTCGCGGTAGCTGGTGCGCTTGCCCAGGAAGTTCAGGCAGGGCTTGGCGCCGTGGCGGGCGACGGCGTCGCTCAACAGGTCCGTCAGCGGCCGGGCCGGGATCGGCATCGCCCAGTCCACCGTCGGCGGGTAGGAGGCCAGCCATGGATGGTCGGGCAATGTGCGGGCGGCTTCTCCCATGCGCGTTTTCCTCCCCAGTGTTCGTTTTCGGCCCGGCGTCCGATTTCGGATACCGGTTTCCTCCGGCACCGCCATACCCCGAAGTCTATGCGCCGGAGTTGAGGATTGTCCCCTGGAGAGGAGATGGTTACGCGCGAAATCCGAACAAGCGGGGCACCAGCGGGAGATGAACAGAAGGGCGGCGGCGCCCGCCTAACGGCCGTTGCGCAGGCGGTGCAGCACCTCAACCGCCATCCATTCGGCGAGGTTTCCGTCCTCGCCGTCCAGGAAGACGGCGACGGAGACCGGGACCGGCCCCGGCGCGTGATAGGCGACGGGCGTCACCCCCGGACCGCCGCCGGTGTGGCCCCAATAGGGTCCGGGCCCCGGATTCAGCTCCATCATCAGGCCCAGGCCATAGGACGGTTGCACCCAGGGCCTGCCGGTCATCGGCCCGCTGACCGGCAGGGCATCGCGCATCCGCCACAGCAGCGCGGTCGGCAGGTAGTCCTCGGTCAGGCCATGGACGAAGCGGCAGGCATCGGACACCGTCATCGCCGCCACCCCATGCGACACCCAGCCGGGATGATAGGCCTTCGCCACCGGAACGCCGCCGAAGGCCGGGCTCGGCCCGAAGAACAGCCCGTCGAGTTCTGAGCGGTCGCGCAGCAGCGCCGCGCCGGACAGGCCGAGCGGGGCGAAGACCTCGCGCGCCAGCATCTCCGCCAGCGGAAGGCCGCCCGCCCGCTCCAGCAGCCGGCCGACCAGCAGATAGCCGATGTTGGAATAGGCGAAGCTGCCGACCGGCGGTCCATCCTTGCCATTGGCCACACCGCAGCGGGCCAGGAACTCGTCGCCGCTCCACGGCTCGCCGCCGGCGGCGACGGCGGCATGGTAGTCGGCCCGCCCGCCATAATCGGGCAACCCGGCCCGGTGCATCAGCAGCTGGGCGACGGTGACCGCCACCGGCCGGCCGGACAGTTCGGGCAGCCAGCGCTCCGCCGGCCCATCCAGAGCGACGATGCCGCGCGCGGCCAGCCGCAGCACGGCGGCGGCCAGGATGGTCTTGGTCAGGCTGTAGACCAGGGCGCGCCGCTCCGCCGGGTCGCCCGCGCCCTTCTCGCCGCCCCTCTTCTCGCCGCCCCTCTTCTCGCTATGCGCGCCGCGCCGCCGCAGCACCAGCGTTCGCGGAGGCTCCATATCGGCGCCGCGTCCGCGGAGGATGGCGACCAGGGCCGTAGCGGCCGGGGCGGCGCTCGCGCTCTCCTCCTCCAGCAGGCCGGCCAGGGCGGCCCTCAGCAGCCCCGGATCCATTTCGCCCTTCTTCGTCGCGTTACCGTCGTCCTTGCCCATCGCCTGCCCGCTCCCGCCCGCTTGTCCTGGCTGTAGAGTCGGATAAGAAGGCTTTCCCGCGGCAAAAGGAAATCCGGTCCGGTCCCACTGGGGCGCCCAGCAGGTTGACCGTTAACCACGACTGACGGCTGTCGATGGCCGGCCGCTTGCATTATCCTTGTGCGACAGCCCCTGTGGAGGACCGAGCCATGCCCGTGACGGACGCCGGCCGGCGCCGTAAGCAGGAAGACCAACTGCTCCGCAAGGCCGAGGAGGCGAAGGAGGCCGGCATCAAGCCCGAACCGGAGCGATGACCGCCGCCCTCCCCCGCGTCTTCGCTCACACCACGCCGATCCCGCTCGGGGCGGTGACGGCGTGTTCCTTCAGGATGGCTTCGGAGATGGCCGACACCTCGATCAGCTGCACCTCGTAGCCCCACAGGTTGGCGATGTGGCGCAGCACCGCCTTAGCGTCGCTCTCGTCCAGCAGAACGCCGTTGGTGACGCGGTGCTGCAGGATCAGCTTGCGGTCGCCGGCAAGGTCCACGTCGACGATCTGGATGTCCGGCTCCAGATAGCCGAGGTCGTACTGGCGGGCCAGCTTCTTGCGGATGTCGCGGTAACCGCGCTCGTTGTGGATGTGATCGACCAGCAGATAGGGGTCTTCCGCATCGTCGCGCACGCTGAACAGCTTCAGCTTCCGCATCAGGTGCGGGCTGAGATACTGCAGGACGAAGCTCTCGTCGCGGAAGTTGGCCCAGGCCTCGCGCACCGCCGCCATGCCGTCGCCGCGGCCCGCGAGGTCGGGGAACCACTGGCGGTCCTCGTCGGTCGGCTTCTCGGCGATGCGGGCGATGTCCTGCATCATCGCGAAGCCCAGCGCATAGGGGTTCAGGCCGGAGAAGCGCTTGTCGTCGAACTCCGGCTGGAACACCACCGAGGTGTGGGAGTGCAGGAACTCCAGGAAGGCGCCTTCGCTGATCTGGCCGGTTTCGTGCAGGCGGCTCATGATCTGGTAATGGACGTAGGTGGCGCAGCCCTCGTTCATCACCTTCGTCTGTTTCTGCGGATAGAAATACTGGGAGATGTGACGGACGATGCGCAGGATTTCGCGCTGCCAATGCTCCAGCCGGGGAGCCTTCTTCTCCAGGAAATAGAGGATGTTCTCTTCCGGCAGTCCCAACAGCTTCTTGCGCTCCGACACCGACTTGGCGGGCCGCTGGCCGGCGGCCGGTTTCGGCACCGTGCGCCACAGGTCGTTGAAGGTCTGGTCCTGGTATTCCTGCCGCTCGCGCTCGCGCCGCTGCTCGGTCCGCAGGTCGGAACGCTTCTTCGGGTATTTGTGCACGCCCTGGCTCATCAGCGCATGGGCGGCGTCCAGCACCCGCTCCACCGCGGCATGGCCGTAGCGTTCCTCGCAATGGGTGATGTAGGTTTTGGCGAATTCCAGATAGTCCAGGATGCCCTGGGCATCGGTCCATTGCTGGAACAGCTGGTTGTTCTTGAAGAAATGATTGTGGCCGAAGGCGGCGTGGGCGATCACCAGCGTCTGCATCGTCATGGTGTTCTCTTCCATGATGTAGCTGATGCAGGGGCTGGAGTTGATGACGATCTCATAGGCCAGGCCGCGATAGCCCTTGCGGTACATCATCTCGTCGCGGGCGAAATGCTTGCCGAAGGACCAGTGCTTGTACATCAGCGGCATGCCGATGGACGAATAGGCGTCGAGCATCTGCTCGGCGGTGATGACCTCGATCTGGTTGGGATAGACGTCGAGGCCCATCTCCTTCAGCGCGATATGCTCGATGGCGTCGTAGACGCGCTTGATCTTGTCGTAATCCCATTCGACGCCGTCATACAGCAGCGCGTCGGGCCTGGTGATCACAGCGGTCATTCTCGATCTCCCCCTACCGCCCCCGGTCCCCAATATGGGATGGGGCGGTGATTTCCTTACGACCCCTCAGGCCCCCGCCTTCTCGCGGGCGAACAGCTCGCGGAAGACCGGGAAGATCTCCCGGCGGGAGCGGACGCGGCGCATCGCCAGCGGGCGTTCCGGGCTCTGCACCTGCTTGTAGGTGCGCCACAGCTCGGTCTCGCGGCCCAGGGCCGACAGGCCCATGTTGTGTTCCGCCGCCACCTCGATATAGGCGAAGTACTGGCACATCGGCAGGATGACGTCGCGCAGCAGGGTCGCCGACTTGGCGTTGTCCGACGACATGTTGTCGCCGTCCGACGCCTGGGCGGCGTAGATGTTCCATTCGCTGTCCGGGTAGCGCTCCTGCACCACCTTCTGCATCTCCTCCAGCGCCGTCGACACCACGGTGCCGCCGGTCTCGGTGGAGTAGAAGAAGGTCTCCTCGTCCACCTCCTTGGCCTCGTGGGTGTGGCGGATGAAGACGATGTCGACCGAGCGGTAGCGCCGCCGCAGGAACAGGTACAGCAGCATGAAGAAGCGCTTGGCCAGATCCTTCATGTGCTCGGTCATCGAGCCGGACACGTCCATCAGGCAGAACATCACCGCCTGGGCGATCGGCTTCGGCACCGATTCGAACCGGTTGTAGCGGACGTCGATCGGATCGATGAAGGGAATGCGGCGGGAGCGCAGGACGATCTGTTCCAGCTGCTCGCGCAGGGCCTGGATCTGCTCGGCATCCTCGCCGGCCTCCTCCGCCTCGCGCAGCATCTCCTCAAGCTCGCGGATCTCGTCGCGCTTTGGGCGCTTCAGCGCGATGCGGCGCGACAGGCTGTTCCGCATGGTGCGGACGAGGTTCAGGTTGGCGGGCGAGCCCGACACCGAATAGCCGGCCCGCGTCAGCGTGTGAGATTCCGACTGCTTGACCTTCTGCTTCACCAGATCGGGAAGCTCCAGATCCTCCAGGAAGATGTCCAGGAACTCGTCGCGCGACAGGACGAAGCGGAACTCGTCCTCGCCCTCGCCGTCGGCGCTGCCCTCGCTGCCGCGGCCACCGCCGCCGCCGTCCGGGCGCTGGATGGTGTCGCCCTCCACATACTCCTTGTTGCCGGGCACGACATAGTCGCGCACCCCGCCCTGGCTGGCGCGGTGGAAGGAAGGCTCCCGCACGCCGCCGGCGGCGATCGTCACCTTCTCGCCGTTCTCGATATCCTGGATGCCCCGCTTGCCGGAGGCGTCGCGGACCGCCTTGACCACCTGCTCCTTGGCGCGGCGCAGGAAGCGCTGGCGGTTGGCCAGGCTCTTGCCCTGCGGGTTCAGGCGACGGTCGATGATGTTCATCAAGGGGCTGGCCCTCCCACCCGTTTCGTCACGCGGCCTTCAGACTTCGACAGCACTCTATGACAGTGGGGTTGCCGCGGGGCGTTGCAACACCCCGCCCCGCGGCAATTAAGTCCCCGGTCCATCGCCTCGGCCGGCCTCAGCCCGCCTGCTTCACCCGCATGTACCACTCGACCAGCCGGCGGACCTGCCGCTCGGTGTAGCCGCGCGTCATCATGCGCGAGACGAACTCGGTGTGCTTCTTCTCGGTCTCGCCGTCCTTCTTCGAGCCGAAGCTGATCACCGGCAGCAGGTCCTCGACCTGGCTGAACATCCGCTTCTCGATGACCTCGCGGATCTTCTCGTAGGAGGTCCAGGACGGATTGCGGCCGGCGTTGGCGGCACGGGCGCGCAGGGCGAACTTGACCACCTCGTTGCGGAAGTCCTTCGGGTTGGCGATGCCCGCCGGCTTCTCGATCTTGGTCAGCTCCTGGTTCAGCAGCTCGCGGTTCATCAGCTGCCCGGTGTCGGGATCCTTGAAGTCCTGATCCTCGATCCAGGCATCGGCATAGTCGACATAGCGGTCGAACAGGTTCTGGCCATAGTCGGAGTAGGATTCCAGATAGGCCTTCTGGATCTCGTTGCCGATGAATTCGGCATAGCGCGGGGCAAGTTCGGCCTTGATGAACTCGACGTATTTCTTCTCCAACTCTTCCGGGAACTGCTCGCGCCGGATCGCCTGTTCCAGCACATACATCAGATGCACCGGATCGGCCGAGATCTCGGTGGAGTCGTAGTTGAAGGTCGAGGCCAGCACCTTGAAGGCGAAGCGGGTGGAGATGCCGCCCATGCCCTCGTCGACGCCGGCCTGGTCCTTGTACTCCTGCATCGACTTGGCCTTGGGATCGGTCTCCTTGACGCTTTCGCCGTCATAGACCCGCATCTTGCTGTAGAAGCTGCTGTTCGGATGCTCGCGAAGGCGCGACAGCACCGAGAAGCGGGCCAGCATCTCCAGCGTCGCCGGCGCGCAAGGGGCGGTCGCCAGATCGGAGCCGTTGACCAGCTTCTCGTAGATCTTCTGCTCCTCCGCCACCCGCAGGCAGTAGGGAACCTTGATCACGCAGATGCGGTCGATGAAGGCCTCGTTGTTCTTGTTGTTCTTGAAGGTCTGCCACTCCGCCTCGTTGGAGTGGGCCAGGATCACGCCCTGGAAGGGGATGGCGCCGATGTTCTCGGACCCGACATAGTTGCCCTCCTGCGTCGCGGTCAGCAGGGGGTGCAGCATCTTGATCGGGGCCTTGAACATCTCGACGAATTCCAGCATGCCCTGGGTCGCCCGGTTCAGGCCGCCGGAGAAGCTGTAGGCGTCGGGATCGTTCTGGCTGTAGATCTCAAGCTTGCGGATGTCG
This sequence comes from Azospirillum ramasamyi, assembly GCF_003233655.1. NCBI lineage: Bacteria > Pseudomonadati > Pseudomonadota > Alphaproteobacteria > Rhodospirillales > Azospirillaceae > Azospirillum > Azospirillum ramasamyi. Next base: position 173,129 of record NZ_CP029829.1, on the reverse strand, counting down.
ACCTTGCCGACCAGGGAGGAGATGTCCTGGTTGTTCTCGTCGCCCGGCTCGGTCTTGGTCACGCCGATCTGGCGCAGCTTGCTGGGATGAAGCTTCACCACCTTGAAGCGGTTGATATCCCCGCCGAACTCGTCGAGGCGCTTGACCGCCCACGGGCTCATCAGCCCGGTCAGGCGGCGCTTGGGAATGCCGAAGCGTTCCTCCAGCGTGTCGCCGATCTCGTCCGGGTTGAACAGGCCGAGCGGGCTTTCGAAGATCGGGCTGATCTCCTTGCCGGCCTTCAGGACATAGATCGGGCACTTCTCCACCAGCGACTTCAGCCGCTCGGCGAGAGAGGACTTGCCGCCGCCGACCGGACCCAGCAGGTAGAGGATCTGCTTGCGCTCCTCCAACCCCTGCGCCGCGTGCCGGAAGAAGCCGACGATCCGTTCGATCGTCTCCTCCATGCCGTAGAACTCGGAGAAGGCGGGATAGACCTTGATGGTCCGGTTCATGAAGATGCGGCCCAGCCGCGGGTCGCGGGCCGTATCGACCACTTCCGGTTCGCCGATGGCGGCCAGGATGCGTTCGGAGGCCGAGGCGTAGGCCATGGGGTCGTCGCGGCACAGCTGGAGATAGTCCATCAGGGACATCTCGGTCTCGCGGCGGGTCTCGTAGTTCTGCGTGTAGCGGGTGAACAGTTCGTCGGCCGGGAACATTCGTCGCTCCGTCTTATCTGGTCCGATGCGCCGGGGCGCCGCCGGTGGCTGCGGCGGCAGGCCGCGGCGCATGCCGCGATCCATGGGGCACTCCAGGGGAGACACGGACCGCGCGGGGTCCGCAGCCTCCCCGCTCAGCGGTAGAAGCCAGCGGTCTGGTGTAAGGAACGGTCCTGTGCAGGCCGGGAGCCGTCCGTCCAATGACGCGGCAACCCCCGAACGAGTCATTTTTGAATGTAATGCTCCACCTAGAGCTTTCCAGGCACTCAGGCTCCATAGCCGGAAAGCCCGCTGTGGAAACGTCCTCTGCCATAGGACCTAGGTCCCACGGCCAGTGTTGGTGCGGCGAGCGCGCCCGCTCAACCAGCGCGCGCATCGGCCTCGTGTGCGGAAGGCTCGGCGCAATAAGAAAGACAGTATCGGAGAGAGACGGCGTGAAACCGGCGGCAATCGTCGTTGCCCGTCCAGTCGGGGAGAGTAGCCCTTCGAGATTCGACCCGCTGCGGTTCGATCGGGCGCTCTTGATCACGCCATCGGCCTCCTCAGGAAAGCGCGCCGCCTCAACCAAGCACGGCGCTGGGACTTACCGTCGATGCTGAGCTCCAAACCTTAACAAAATCCAGTGAGGGGAATTGCGGTCGGCCTCATCGCATTGCCGTGGCGCCGCAACACCTCTTAGAGATCATGTTGCGTCCCAATCGTCCCCATCAACAAGGCGGAAATTGGGTGATGGCGGGGGACCCATAGGGCGCAATGGAAGGCTACAGTTCGATTGCCGAACTGTTTCAAGCACTTGGTAGGCATTCCACAGAATGGGAATTTTTTGGACAAGGCCGGCGCCGGTCGCGGACCCCTGCCGAAGCGGGCAATCGCAGGTCGTAAAGCAGCCTATCGGGCAATAACCGTCAGGCAAGAGCCGACAGGCGGGAGCCGACAGGCGCGGGGCGCCGGGCGGCGCCGGGCAGGAGGCGCCGGGCAGGAGGCGCCGGGCAGGAGGGGTCAGGCCGGCAACGCCGCTCTCATCCCATCGGACAGCGCGAGGCGCAGGCTGGCCGGCGTGACCGGTTTGGCCAGGACCAGCGCGGCGCCGCTGGCGCGGGCCGCCGCCTCGCGGTCGCCGTCGACGCGGCCGCTCATGAAGACGACCGGCAGGGAGCGGCTGCGGGACTCGGAACTGGCGCGCAGCGCGCGGACGAAGCCGAAGCCGTCCATCGGCTGCATCTCCACATCGCACAGCACCAGATCGGGGGCGTGGGCGGCGACGGCGGCCAGCGCCGATTCGCCGTCGGCGGCCTGATGCACCGCCTGTACGCCCAGGGAGCCGAGCATCTTCGCCAGCACCATGCGGGTGAAGGATTCGTCTTCGACCACCAGGACGGACAGCGCGCCGAAGGGCGTCTCCGTCTCCTGCGCAGCCGCGCCCTCGGCCGATCGGTCCGTCACCACGCCCCGCCCTTTCGCTGCGCGACCGCCCGGCCGGCGCCGGGAGTCATTTCGTCACTGAACCTGTGTACGATGGCAACCAAAGCGGCGCAAGATGCCCGAATCGTTCCACCCGGAATGCACCGGAACCCGGAATGCGCTGGAGCAGAGTGCCCAGGATGAGCGGTTGCGCCGCCGCCCCGGTCCCTTTTAGATGGAAGCCATGAGCTTCCTCGAACATATCCGCGCGTGCAACGCGCACGACCTGTCCGGCTTCCGCCCGTTCGAGCTGGACGGCCAAAACGTGGGCTGGGTGCGGCATGCCCTGGCCGAGGCGCTGCCCGGCGTCGATCCCGGCTTCGTCGTCACCCCCGACCGGCTGAGCATCGCCCCTGACATCCGCGATTTCGAGGCGCGCTCGACCGTGCTCGACCATGCCGCCGCCTATCTGGTCGAGAAGGGAACGGTCAAGGCGCTGCGCGGGGAGTATTACCCGGTCCTGCCGCGCTGGGGGGCGGAACCGCTGGCCCGGCTCGACCGCGCCGCCGTCGCCGCCTTCGGCATCCAATCCTTCGGCCTGCACATCAACGGCTTCGTCCGCGACGAGGCCGGCGGGCTGCAGCTGTGGGTCGGCCGCCGCGCCCGCGACCGCGAGGTGGCGCCGGGCCAGCTCGACAACCTGGTCGCCGGCGGCCAGCCGATCGGCCTGACGCTGTCCGAGAATCTGGAGAAGGAGGCGGCGGAAGAGGCCGGACTCGATGCGGAGACCGCGCGGCGCGCCGTGCCGGTCGGCGCCATCAGCTACACGATGGAGACTCCGGCCGGCCTGAAGCGCGACCGCCTGTTCGTCTACGACCTGGAGCTTCCGCCCGGACTCACCCCCGTCAACACCGACGGCGAGGTGGAGGCCTTCGAGCTGTGGCCGCTGGACCGGGTGGCCGAATCGGTGCGCGGCACCGGCGACTGGAAGTTCAACGTCAACCTCGTGGTGACCGACTTCCTGATCCGCCACGGCTGGCTGACCCCGGAGAACGACCCCGACTATCTGGAGATCGCCTGCGGCCTGCGGCGATAGGCCGGACAGCCCGTCGGCCGCACACAAAAAAAGCCCCGCCCTCGTGCGAGAGCGGGGCCTTTCACTTGTGCACGTGCCTTACTGCGGCAGAGGCTGAGGGCTGTCGGCCAGAGAGCGCAGATAGGCGATGAGGGCGGCGCGGTCGTCGTCCTTCTTCAGGCCGGCGTAGGTCATCTTCGTCCCGGGGGCATAGCCCTTCGGGTCGTAGAGGAACTTGTTCAGCTCGTCATAGGTCCAGGCGCCTTCGGTCTTCAGCAGGGCATCGGAATAGCTGAAGCCCTGTATGTGGCCCTTCGGGCCGCCGACGATGCCGTACAGGTTCGGCCCGACCTTGTTCGCGCCGCCCTTGTTGAAGCTGTGGCAGGCGGCGCAGGCCTTGGCCACCTTCTCGCCGTTCTCCGGGCTTGCGGCGACGAGCAGAGGGGCGATCGGCGCCGGACCGGCGGGAGCGGCACCCTTGTCGGCGGCGGGCGCTGCCCCCTCGGGAGTCGCGATGACATAGACACTCTTTTCCAGCGGCTTCGAATGAACCAGCACCTTGGACGCGAATCCGGCCAGCATCGCGATCAGCCCGGCCAGCAGCACGGCGCCGAAAATCTTGTTCCACTCCATGCTCATTGATGAGCCCCTTTGTTCCCTAATTTCAGTGCACTCGGCGTTTCTCCCGCCCGCGGCTGAACGCGCCGCGGCTACCATAGCCTGCGGTCAGAAGCTTGTCATAGCCCGGCAGACCGCGAAAAAAGGTCGCATACAAATCTGTCGCAGTCACGAACCTCTTAATTTACTTGCGCATTACGCTGCATCGCAAAACACACCCCTTTCGGGCCATGCCGGCACTTGACGCGGCACCGGCGTCCATGTTTCACCCGCGACACCCCCTCTCCGGCCCGCCCCGGCGGACCCGATGCCCCTTCCTCCGGAGCTTCCGCGCCATGCCGACCTCCTCCAGCCCCGCCCGTCCCGCCAACCCGATCGTGGTGATCCCGGCGCGCATGGCCTCCACCCGGCTGCCGGGCAAGCCTCTGGCAGACATCCTGGGCGCGCCGATGATCGTCCATGTGCTGCGCCGCGCGATGGAGGCGGCGATCGGCCCGGTGGTGGTCGCCTGCGCCGAGCCGGAGATCGCCCGCGCGGTCGAGGCCGCCGGCGGCACCGCGGTGCTGACGCGCCCCGACCATCCCTCGGGCTCCGACCGCATCTTCGAGGCGCTTCGGCTGATCGACCCGGAGGGGCGGCACGACGCGGTGGTCAACGTGCAGGGCGACCTGCCGACCGTCGAGCCGGAGAGCGTGCGCGCCGTCTTCGCGCCGTTGGCCGACCCGGAGGTCGACATCGCCACCCTGGTCGTGGAGATCACGCGGGAGGAGGAGAAGAGCGACCCCAACGTGGTCAAGGCGGTGCTGGAGCTGCCGGCGGGATCCCGCCGGGGCCGCGCGCTCTATTTCACCCGCGCCACCGCGCCGACCGGCGACGGGCCGCTCTATCACCACATCGGCCTCTACGCCTACCGCCGGGCGGCGCTGGAGCGATTCGTCGCCCTGCCGCCGTCGGTGCTGGAACAGCGCGAGCGGCTGGAGCAGCTGCGCGCGCTGGCCGACGGCATGCGGATCGACGCGGCGGTCGTTGACGAGGTTCCGCTGGGTGTCGATACTCCCGCCGACCTGGAGCGCGCCTGCGCCCTCCTGTCCGCCCGCAAGGGCGGCTGAAACCCGATGCCGTCCGCCCGCAAGGGCGGCTGACTCCTTCAAGATCCGCCGGGGGAATTCCGTCCATGCCCACGTCCAACATCATCGCCTTCCAGGGCTTCCCCGGCGCCTATTCCGACCTGGCCTGCCGCAACGCGCGGCCGACCATGACGACGATGCCCTGCGCCACCTTCGAGGACGCCTTCGCCGCGGTGCGCGAGGGGCGGGCATCGCTGGCGATGATCCCGGTGGAGAACTCCATCGCCGGCCGCGTCGCCGACAACCACTATCTGCTGCCCGAAGGCGGCCTGCACATCATCGGCGAGCATTTCCAGCGGGTAAACCACCAGCTGCTGGCACCGAAGGGGGCCACGCTGGACAGCATCGAGACGGTGCGCAGCCACATCCAGGCCCTGTCCCAGTGCCAGACCGCCATCCGCGGCCTGGGCCTGCAGGCGATCAACCACGCCGACACCGCCGGCGCGGCGCGGGAGATCGCCGCGATGAACGACCCGCGCCATGCCGCCATCGCCTCCTCGCTGGCCGCCGAAATCTACGGCCTGGACATCCTGAAGAGCGGGATCGAGGACGCCGCCCACAACACCACCCGCTTCCTGATCCTGGCGCGCGAGCCGAAGCTGCCGGCGCTGGGGTCCTGCAAGACGATCACCACCTTCGTCTTCCGCGTCCGCAGCGTGCCGGCCGCGCTGTACAAGGCGATGGGCGGCTTCGCCACCAACGGCGTCAACATGACCAAGCTGGAAAGCTACATGGTCGGCGGCCACTTCACCCAGACGCAGTTCTACGCCGACGTGGAAGGCCATCCCGACGAGCGCCCCCTGCGCCTCGCCCTGGAGGAGTTGGACTTCTTCGCCCGCGAGGTGAAGATCCTGGGCGTCTACCCGGCCAATCCCTTCCGCTACCAGGAAAGCCAGCGCGTCGGCGAGGATTGACGCCCTCCCGGCGACACCTGCACCCGCAACCCCAATCCCTTCGACCGCCGCAAATCCCCGGCGCGCGCGGCGGGACCGCAGCGGCGGCATTGAGCAAGGGCGCTCACCCCTCCGCCAGCCATTCCCGGATCAGGCGGTGGGCGATCGAGTCGGGACGGGCGAGGCGGAAGGTCTCGTCCGGCGTGTGGGTGCGCAGGAACTCGCGGTCGAACCAGCCGGCGCTTTCCAGCTCGTCCTTGCTGGTGTCGATGTCGAAGTTGGTGGCCCGCGCGGTGAAGCCCAGCATCAGCGAGGACGGGAAGGGCCAGGGCTGCGACGAGCGGTATTGAATGTCGGTGACGTTCAGCCGGACCTCCTCGAACACCTCGCGGGCGACGGTGTCCTCCAGGCTTTCGCCCGGCTCGACGAAGCCGGCCAGCACCGAATGCATGCCGGGCGGGAAGCGGCTCTGGCGGCCCAGCACGACCCGGTCGCCGCCGTCATGGACCAGCATGATCACCGCCGGATCGGTGCGCGGGAAATGGCGGGTGGCGCAGTCGGGGTTGGTGCAGAGCCGCATATGCCCGCCCTCCGCCGACGCGGCCGGGGATCCGCACACCCCGCAGAAGCGGTGGCGGGCGTTCCACCACACCATGCCGCGGGCATAGGCGCACAGCGCCGCCTCCCCCTCCGGCATCAGCGGGCCGACGACGCGCAGCTCCTCGAAGCGGCCCTGCCCCCGCAGGGCCGGCAGCGCATCCGGCTCCTCCGCCATCGACAGGTCGACGGCGAACAGCGGAGCGCCGTCCGTCAGGCCGAGGAAGATCGGCACCGCGTTCAGCCCCTCGGCAGGCAGCCGCACGGCGCGCGGCGCATCGGCCGGGCCGGCGACGAAGCTCCTGCTCTGCCAGACCGGCAGAACGCGGGAGGCGGGGGCGAGCCAGGCCTCCGTCAACCAATCCTCGTCCTTGCGGCGGAGGGAGGCGCGGTCGATCGGCGTGGCGGCGTAGAAGTTGGGTCGGTCGGTCATGGCCGGTGGAGGCTGCCACAAGCGGCGGCGGGCGGATAGCCCCGCCAAAGGCCAGTTGCCGGGTAATGGTCCAGCCCACGGCAGCGTGGACGGGGCGCTTTCGGGTTTCCGGGGCGGGCCCACGCCGTTAGGATGCGGAATTCATATCGACAGCAGCGTCAAGGAGCGACCATGACCGAACCCTGCCCCGCCCCGATGGTGGCGCTCGCCCAGCGGTTGGCCGACTCCAGCGGCAGCGTGGTCCGCCGCTATTTCCGCACCCCGGTCGCCATCGACGACAAGGCCGACGCCTCTCCCGTCACCATCGCCGACCGCGAGGCGGAGCATGTCATCCGCACCATCATCGAAAGCCAGCGCCCCGACGACGGCATCTATGGCGAGGAGCACGGCACCAAGAACCTGGACGCCGAATGGGTTTGGGTGATCGACCCCATCGACGGCACCAAGTCCTTCATCACCGGCCGGCCGATCTTCGGCACGCTGATCGCCCTGCTGCACCATGGCCGCCCGGTGTTGGGCATCATCGACCAGCCCATCGTCGGCGACCGCTGGATCGGCGTCGAAGGCCGGCCGACCACCCACAACGGCCAGCCGGTGCGCGTCCGCCCCTGCCCCGGCGGGCTGTCGGCCGCCATCTTCGGCACCACCTCCCCCGACCTGTTCCCCGGCAGCGATTACGAGGCCTACCGCCGCGTCGCCGCCAAGGTGAAGACGGCCGCCTATGGCGGCGACTGTTACACCTACGGCCTGCTGGCGTCGGGCTATTACGACCTCGTCGTCGAATCGGGGCTGAAGCTGTACGACTTCGCGGCGCTGGTGCCGGTGGTGACCGGGGCCGGCGGGCTGATGACCGATTGGGAGGGCAAGCCGCTCGACGCCAACTCCAGCGGCCGGGTGATCGCCGCCGGCGACCCGCAGACCCACCAGGAGGCCATGAAGATCCTGGCCGGCTGATTCGTCACCGTCTTGCGCCCATTGGGAAACCGAAATGACCACCATCGCCCCGCCTGCCCGTTCCGTTTTCGAAACGTCGCCCGAAAAGCTGCGGCCATTCCTGGAAGGGCTGGCGGCGCGGGTGTCGAGCGGATCGAACTGGCTGGTGCGCAAGAAGACCGTCTGCGACCTGCTGCTGGGTCTCGACGCCTTCTTCGCCCTGCCGGCCGCCGAGCGCCAGGCCCTGATGAGCGACGGCGCCGCCCCGGCGGATGCGGCGGACGCCGACGGCGGGCCGGAGGATTTCCGCAGGGTCCTGCCGCTCTATGTCGGCGCGATCCTGGAAAGGCTGAACGAGACGTCCGTTACGACCCCGGAACAAGCCTCCATCTACCTCCTGTCCATCCACCCCGAACATCAGGCCGCGGCGGAGGGATGGATGCTGGCCGATCCGCGCAACGGAAAGTCGGTGCGCAAGCTGATGCGGACCGACCGCCGCTATCGCCAGTTGATGGACCGCATGGCCGACCATTGGCGAACCGCGCGAAACGGCGGAGTTTGAGACGGAATAGCGCTTGATCGGAGCGCGGACGTGGCAATCTAACCAGAACGCCCGCTCCCGACACAGGATTGCCGATGCGCCGCCTTCTCGCCGTTGCCGCCACGCTCCTGACCCTCGCCGCGCCGGCCGCCTTCATCCCGGCCCAGGCGGCGAGCGTGACCGTCACCGCGCTGAAGCAGTTCGGGGAGCCGCGGTTCAAACCCGGCTTCACCCATTTCCCCCATGTCAACCCCGACGCCCCCAAGGGCGGATCGGTGTCGCTGGCCGGGTCGCAGCCGGGATCCTACGACAGCCTGAACACGCTGATCCTGCGCGGGGTGCGGCCGCGGACCCTGGGGCTGATCTCCGACACGCTGATGGTCGGATCCGGCTGGGAGCTGGACGCCGCCTACGCCCACATGGCGGAAAGCGTCGAGTTGTCCGACGATTACGGCTGGGCGATCTTCACGCTGCGCCAGGGCGCCCGCTGGCATGACGGCACGCCGATCACCAGCGCCGACGCCGTCTTCACCTGGGACGCGATCCAGGCCCATGGCGCCCCCTTCATCAAGTCCTTTCTCGACCGCACCGCCAAGGTGGAGGCGCTGGACGACCGCCGGTTCAAGATCACCATGACCGGCACGGGAGAGATCAAGCCGATCATCGACTTCGCCGTCACCTTCGCGCCGCAGCCCAAGCACTGGTGGACGGCGCAGGGGCGCGACATCTCCAAGACGACGCTGGAGCCGGTGCTGGGCAGCGGCCCCTACCGGATCAGGACGGTCGATCCCGGCCGCTCCATCACCTATGAACGGGTGGCCGACTGGTGGGCGAAGGATCTTCCGACCGCCCGCGGCTTCTACAATTTCGACACGGTGAAGGAGGACTTCTACCGCGATGACGACGTGATGTTCGAGGCGTTCAAGGCCGGCGCCTATGATTTCCGCGGCGAATACCGGGCGCAGCGCTGGACCACCGGCTATGATTTCCCCGCCATCCGCGACGGCCGCGTCGTGAAGCTGGAGGTGCCGAGCGAGCTGCCGCTGGGCGCCCAGGGATTCCGCCTGAACACCCGCCGCGACAAGTTCGCCGATCCGCGCGTGCGCGAGGCGCTGGCCCTGCTGTTCGATTTCGACTGGATCCAGAAGAACATCCTGTACGGCCAGTACAAGCGGACGCTCAGCAACTTCCCCAACTCCGATTTCGGGGCGAAGGGACCGCCCGGCCCGGCGGAGCTGGCCCTGCTGGAGCCCTTCAAGGCGCAGCTGCCGGAACGGGTGCTGACCCAGCCCTTCACCCTGCCCACCACCGACGGCAGCGGCAACAACCGCGCCCAGATGCGCGAGGCGACGCGGCTGTTCAGGGAGGCCGGCTGGGAGATCCGCAACGGCAAGCTGACCAATGCGAAGACCGGCGAAGCGATGACCATCGAGTTCCTAGACGGCACCGGCGCGCTGACCCGCGTCATCCAGCCCTATGTCGAAACCCTGCGCCGGGTGGGGATCAACGCCACCATGCGCATCGTCGACACCGCCCAGTATCAGGCGCGGCTGGACGAGTTCGACTTCGACGCCATCATCGTCAATCTCAGCTTCTTCACCCCGCCTGGCACCGAGCTGCGGGGCTATTTCGGCTCCGCCGCCGCCGGCACCAGGGGATCGGCGAACTATTCCGGCATCCATGACCCGGTGGCCGATGCGCTGATCGAAAAGGCGCTGAGCGCCAAGGATCTGGAGCAGGTGCAGGCCGCCACCCGCGCGCTCGACCGCGTGCTGCTGTGGGGGTTCTACATGGTGCCGCAATGGCACAACCCGGAAAACTGGATCGCCCACAAGGCTTGGCTGGCCCATCCCGGGGTCTGGCCGAAATACGACCAGGACTATCGCAGCACCAATTTCCCGGCGGCCTGGTGGGTCGATGCGGCGAAGAAGGCGGGGCAGCCTTGATGACGGCCCGTTGCATGGCTAACTCCGTCCGTATGAACGGTTTTCAGGAAATGATCGAGAGAGGTAAGCTGGCATGACCTGTCGGATGCGGTGGTTGAAACCCGGCGTGACGGCTCCGATGGCGGCGCTTATGCTGCTGGCGTCGCCGCTCGCGGCGCAGACCCAGGGCAGCCACGCCCTGGCCCTGCACGGCGAGCCGAAATACGGACCGGACTTCCAGCATCTCGACTACGTCAATCCCGACGCGCCGAAGGGCGGCGAGGTCAAGCTGATGGCCTTCGGCGGCTTCGACAACCTCAACCCCTTCATCCTGCGCGGCCAGGCCGCCGCCGGTTCCGCGCTGCCGTTCGAGACGCTGACGACCAGCAACGGCGACGAGGCGATCACCGAATACGGCCTGCTCGCCGAAACCATCCAGGTCGCCGACGACCGCAGCTGGGTCTCCTTCACCCTGCGGCCGGAAGCCCGCTTCCACGACGGCAAGCCCGTCACCGTCGAGGACGTGATCTGGAGCTTCGACACGCTGCGGGAAAAGGGCCATCCGCTCTACCGCACCTACTACGCCGACGTGACGAAGGCGGAGAAGACCGGCGACCGCACGGTCAAATTCTCGTTCCGTAATGGCAACAATCCCGAGCTTCCGATCATCATGGGCCAGTTGCCGGTGCTGCCCAAGCATGTCTTCGCCAACCGCGACTTCGCCTCCACCACGCTGGAGCCGCTGATCGGCAGCGGGCCCTACAAGGTGGTCGACGTGCAGCCCGGCCGCTCCATCACCTATGAGCGGGTGAAGGACTGGTGGGCGAAGGATCTGCCGATCAACCGCGGCCGCTACAACTTCGACCGCATCCGCTACGACTATTACCGCGACCTCGACGTGGCCTTCGAGGCGTTCAAGGCCGGCGCCTATGATTTCCGGCTGGAGAATTCGTCGAAGAACTGGACCACCGGCTACAATGTTCCGGCGGTGCAGAACGGCCAGATCGTCAAGGAGGAGCTGAAGCACGAGGATCCGCAGGGCATGCAGGCCTTCGTCTTCAACATCCGCCGGCCGATCTTCGAGGACCGCCGGGTGCGCGAGGCGCTGAATTACCTGTTCGACTATGAATGGACGCGCGCCAACCTGTCCTACGGCCTCTACAAGCGCACCAACAGCTATTTCGCCAACACCGAACTGGCCTCGACCGGCCTGCCCTCGCCGGAGGAGTTGAAGCTGCTGGAGCCTCTGCGCGGCCAGATCCCCGACGAGGTGTTCACCACGCCCTATGAGGCGCCGAAGACCGACGCCAGCGGCAACATCCGCTCCAACCTGCGCAAGGCGCTCGGCCTTTTGAAGGAGGCCGGCTGGGAGCTGAAGAACGGCAAGCTGGTCAACGCCCAGGGCCAGCCCTTCCGCTTCGAGATCCTGCTGGTGCAGGCCGACATGGAGCGCATCGTCCAGCCTTTCGTCCGCAACCTGGAGCGCGCCGGCATCGAGGCGCAGATCCGCGTGGTCGACAGCGCGCAGTACCAGAACCGCACCGATAATTTCGATTACGATATGATCATCGAGCGGTTCCCGCAGTCGTTGTCGCCCGGCAACGAGCAGCGCGATTTCTGGGAATCCTCCCGCGCCGACCTGCCGGGCAGCCGCAACTCGATCGGCATCAAGAACCCGGCGGTCGACACGCTGGTGGAGGCCGTGATCACCGCCCCCGACCGCGAGGCGCAGATCGCCGCCACCCGTGCGCTGGACCGCGTGCTGCTGTGGAACTGGTACGTCATCCCGCACTGGCACGACACGGTGTACCGCGTCGCCTATTGGAACCGATTCTCCCATCCGGCGGTTGCCCCGAAATACGGTCTCGGCTTCACCGACTCCTGGTGGATCGATGCGGAGAAGAACGCCAAGCTCGCCGACAGCGCGCGCCGCACGACACCATGATCCGGGGAGCCGACGTATTGTCGGACACGCGCACCGGTCTGGTTTAAGCTGTCTTATCCTTGAGGATTGGGGAGGGTCGGGACACCCGCGATGCTGGCCTACATCATCCGCCGCCTGTTGCTGATCATCCCCACCCTGTTCGGGATCATGGTGATCAATTTCCTGATCGTGCAGATCGCCCCCGGCGGGCCGATCGAGCAGATGATCGCCCGCGTCCAGGGCACGGCCGTGGAGGCGACGTCGCGCATCGGCGGCTCCGCCGGCGGCGACGCCAACACCGCCCAGTTCCAGAGCCAGACCGCCGGCGACAGCGGCGGCAAGTATCGCGGAGCCCAGGGCCTGGATCCCGCCTTCATCCAGCAGCTGGAGAAGGAATTCGGCTTCGACAAGCCGATCCACGAACGCTTCATCCACATGATGTCGAACTACGTCGTGTTCGATTTCGGAACCAGCTACTTCCGGGACCGCAGCGTGGTCGATCTGGTTCTGGAGAAGATGCCGGTGTCGATCTCGCTCGGCATCTGGACGACGCTGATCGTCTATCTGGTCTCCATCCCGCTGGGCATCGCCAAGGCGGTGCGCGACGGCCAGCCCTTCGACGTCTGGACATCCGGCGTCGTCATCGTCGGCTACGCCATCCCCAGCTTCCTGTTCGCGGTTCTGCTGATCGTGGTGTTCGCCGGCGGCCGCTATTTCGACTGGTTCCCCCTGCGCGGGCTGGTCTCGGACAATTGGGCGGACCTGCCCTGGTACCGTCAGATAACCGATTACCTCTGGCACATGGTGCTGCCGGTCCTGTCGATGGTGATCGGCGGCTTCGCCGGCCTGACCATGCTGACCAAGAACTCCTTCATGGAGGAGATCGGCAAGCAGTACGTCACCACCGCGCGGGCCAAGGGCCTGACGGAGAACCGCGTGCTGTACGGCCATGTCTTCCGCAACGCCATGCTGATCGTCATCGCCGGCTTCCCCGGCGCCTTCATCGGCATCCTGTTCACCGGCGCCCTGCTGATCGAGGTGATCTTCTCGCTCGACGGGCTGGGCCTGCTGGGCTTCGAGGCGGCGATCAACCGCGACTACCCCGTGATGTTCGGCACGCTGTACTTCTTCACGCTGCTGGGGCTGATCATGAATCTGGTCGGCGACATCACCTATGTCATGGTCGATCCCCGCATCGACTTCGAATCGCGGAGGGTGTGATGACTCCGCTGACCCGGCGCCGGCTGGCGAATTTCAAGGCGAACCGCCGCGGTTACTGGTCCTTCTGGATCTTCCTGGTGCTGTTCGTCCTCTCGCTGGGGGCGGAGTTCATCGCCAACGACAAGCCGTTGCTGGTCCGCTACGACAATCACTATTACTGGCCGGTCTTCCAGAACTATCCCGAGACCACCTTCGGCGGCGAGTTCGATACGGCGACCGATTACCGCGACCCCTATGTCCGCGAGCTGATCGACTCCAAGGGCTGGATGATCTGGCCGCTGATCCCCTACAGCTACCGCACCATCAACTACAATCTGCCGGTCCCCGCTCCGGCCCCGCCCTCCGCCGAGAACTGGCTGGGCACCGACGACCAGGGGCGCGACGTGACGGCGCGGCTGATCTACGGCTTCCGCATCTCGGTGCTGTTCGGTCTGGTGCTGACCGCCTTCTCCTCGGTCATCGGCGTGGCGGCCGGCGCGGTGCAGGGGTATTTCGGCGGCCTGACCGACCTGCTGTTCCAGCGCTTCATCGAGATATGGCAGGGGTTGCCGACCCTGTTCCTGCTGATCATCCTGGCCAGCGTGGTGACGCCGACCTTCTGGTGGCTCCTGGGCCTGCTGCTGCTGTTCTCCTGGACCGCGCTCGTCCATGTGGTGCGGGCGGAGTTCCTGCGGGCGCGCAACCTGGATTACGTGCGCGCCGCCCGTGCGCTGGGCGCCAGCGACGTCACCATCATGGTGCGGCATGTGCTGCCCAACGCCATGGTGGCGACGCTGACCTTCATGCCCTTCATCCTCAACGGCTCGATCACCACGCTGACGGCGCTGGACTTCCTCGGCTTCGGCCTGCCCCCCGGCTCGCCCTCGCTGGGCGAACTGCTGGCACAGGGCAAGGCCAACCTGCAGGCGCCCTGGCTGGGCCTGACCGCCTTCTTCGTGCTGGCCATCATGCTGAGCCTGCTGATCTTCATCGGCGAGGCGGTGCGCGACGCCTTCGACCCGCGCAAGACCATCGCCCAGCTGTCCACCGCGATGCCGGGCGAGGCCGGCGCGGCGGCGGCCGCGCGCAAGGAGGCGGCGGAGTGACGATGACGGTTGCCCCCTCCCCGAGCCTCCTCCGCCTCCCGCCAACGAAGAAGGCCCAACAGCCCGAGTGCCCGACATGACCATCATGCCCCCCAACCCCGACCTGCTGTCCGTGCGGGGCCTGCGCGTCGATTTCCGCTCGGGCGGCGGTGCGTCGCAGGCCGTCAAGGGCGTGTCCTTCGACATCCAGAAGGGCGAGACGGTGGCGCTCGTCGGCGAATCGGGCTCCGGCAAATCGGTCACCGCCCTGTCGATCCTGCAGCTGCTGCCCTATCCGATGGCGCATCACCCCGCCGGCTCGATCCGCTTCCGCGACACCGAGCTGCTCGGCGCCGACGAGCGGACCCTGCGGCAGGTGCGCGGCAACCGCATCGCCATGATCTTCCAGGAGCCGATGACCTCGCTGAACCCGCTCCACAGCATCGAGCGGCAGATCAACGAGACGCTGTTCCTGCACAAGCGCCTGTCGGCCAGCGCCGCCCGCGCCCGCACGCTGGAGTTGCTGCGCCTCGTCGGCCTGCCCGAGCCGGAAAAGCGGCTGACCGCCTACCCGCACGAGCTGTCGGGCGGCCAGCGCCAGCGGGTGATGATCGCCATGGCGCTGGCCAACGAGCCCGACCTGCTGATCGCCGACGAACCGACCACGGCGCTGGACGTCACCATCCAGGCGCAGATCCTGGCGCTGCTGAAGGATCTGCAAAGCCGCTTCGGCATGGCGCTGCTGCTGATCACCCATGATCTCGGCGTGGTGCGCAAGATGGCGGACCGCGTCTGCGTGATGAACCAGGGCGAGATCGTCGAGCAGGCCAAGGTCGGCGACCTGTTCGTCCGCCCGCGCCACCCCTACACGCAAAAGCTGCTGTCGGCCGAGCCGCGCGGCAACCCGCTGTCGCCGCCCGCCGACGCGGAGGAGGTGATGGCCGCCGACAAGCTGAAGGTCTATTTTCCGATCAAGAAGGGGCTGCTGCGCCGCACCGTCGGCCATGTGAAGGCGGTGGACGGCGTCGATGTCGAGGTCCGCCGCGGCCACACCGTGGGCGTCGTCGGCGAATCGGGATCGGGCAAGACGACGCTGGGGCTGGCTCTGCTGCGCCTGCACGCCAGCCAGGGCGCGATCCGCTTCGACGGCACCGACATCCAGGGCTGGCAGCCCAAGCGCCTGCGGAGCCTGCGGCGCGAGATGCAGATCGTCTTCCAGGACCCCTATGGCAGCCTGTCGCCCCGCCTGTCGGTCGGCCAGATCATCGGCGAGGGGCTGGGCATCCACGGCATCGGCGACGGCAAGGAACGCGAGGCGATGGTCGCCCGCGCGCTGGAGGAGGTCGGCCTGCCGCCCGAGGCGCGCAACCGCTACCCGCACGAGTTCTCCGGCGGCCAGCGCCAGCGCATCGCCATCGCCCGCGCCCTGGTGCTGAAGCCGAAATTCGTCGTGCTGGACGAACCGACCTCGGCGCTCGACATGTCGGTGCAGGCGCAGATCGTCGATCTGCTGCGCGACATCCAGGCCCGCCACAACCTCGCCTATCTGTTCATCAGCCACGACCTGCGGGTGGTGCGCGCGCTGTCCAGCCATGTGATGGTGATGAAGGACGGCAAGGTGGTCGAGCAGGGTCCGACCCGGCGCATCTTCGAGGAGCCGCGCGAGGAGTACACCCGCGCCCTGCTCGCCGCCGCGCTGAACCTGGAAGCGGTGGAGTCGCCGGCGGTGCGTACCTGATGCCAGAGGCTTTATCCGGGAACGCTCCGCGGTTAGGGTAGCCCTCCCCTCGCACCGACCGATGCCGCAATCATGACTGATCCCCTCCCGCAAGACGCCGCCCGCCTCGCTGAAGCCGTCCGGTCGGGGGACCGGCGGGCGCTGGCGCGGGCGATCACGCTGATCGAATCGACGCGCGCCGACCATCGCGCCACCGCCGATGCGCTGCTGGCGGTCCTGCTGCCCCATACCGGCAACTCGGTGCGGCTCGGCATCTCCGGCGTGCCGGGGGTGGGCAAATCCACCTTCATCGAGGCGTTCGGCCTGCATGTCATCGGGCTGGGGCACAAGGTCGCGGTGCTGGCGGTCGATCCGTCGTCGCAGCGCACCGGCGGCTCGATCCTGGGCGACAAGACCCGCATGGTCGATCTGTCGCGCGAAGCCGACGCCTTCATCCGCCCCTCTCCCGCCGGGGCGACGCTGGGCGGAGTGGCCCGGCGCACGCGCGAGGCGATGCTGATCTGCGAGGCCGCCGGCTTCGACGTGATCGTGGTGGAGACGGTCGGCGTCGGCCAGTCGGAAACCGCGGTCGCCGACATGGTGGATCTGTTCATGCTGCTGCTGCTGCCGGCCGGCGGCGACGAGCTGCAGGGCATCAAGAAGGGCATCGTCGAGCTGGCCGACCTCGTCGTCGTCAACAAGGCCGACGGCGATCTCGCCGCCACCGCACGCCACACCGTCGCCGACTATCGCCACGCGCTGGCCCTGCTGCGCCATGGCGACTGGCGGGTGCCGGTGCTCAGCTGCTCCGCCGTGCAGAAGGTGGGGATCGACACGGTGTGGAACACCATCGGCGAGCACAAGGCCCTGACCGAGGCCAACGGCGCCCGCGCAGCCCGCCGCGCCGAACAGGCGCGGGCCTGGCTGTGGAGCGAGATCCGCGAGACGCTGATCGACCGTTTCCGCGCCCATCCCGCCGTCCGCGCCGATCTGGCGCGACTCGAGGCGGAGGTGATCGCCGGCACCACGATTCCGACGGCGGCGGCCCACACCCTGCTGGGGCGCTTCCTCGACCAACCGGGCGGCGCATAAACCATTCAGCTTATGTTGCACCGCAACAAATTCGTTGCACCGCACTCGTCATAAGGGTATTCTGCGTCGGGCGGGAAAGGGGCGGCGCGCGCCGATTCGGCATTGTCGATTTGGTGTCCGTCGTCTGGGCCGGGGTGCCCGCGGTCTCCTGGGGTTACGCCGGAGCGGCCTTTCCGTTTCCGCCAATGTGCCTTTTCCACGGGAGACAACGCCATGACCGCTCAGCCGACCCCCGCCGCCGTCCTGACCCTGTTCAAGACCAACGCCCAGACCACCGCCGCCAAATCCGCGCGCGTCGCCACCCTGGTCCAGGACGGCTATCGCCGCTGGTTCGACGGCGTGACCGCTTCGGTCAACGACGCCAGCCGTCTGGCAGCCGGGCTGGGCAAGGCCCGCACCCCTGCCGATCTGGCGGCGCTGCAGCGCGACTGGCTGTCCACCACCCAGGCCCGCGTGACCGAGAGCGTGCAGGGCTTCCTGGACGTCTCCACCAGGATCGCCGCCGAGATCACCACCCTGCCGGCTCCGGCCGGCGACGCCGCCCCGGTCGCCGCCCCGGCCCCGAAGGCCGAGGTTCCGGCGCCCGCCCCGGCAGCGGTCGAGACGCCGAAGGTCGAGGCGAAGGTCGAGGCAAAGGTCGAGGCTCCGGCCCCGGCTCCGGTCGCCGAAGCCCCGGAAGCTGCACCGGCACCCGCCCCGGTCGCCCCGGTCGCCGAAGCTGCCGCCGAACCGGTCGAGGTTCCGGTCGAGGAACTGGTCGAGACGCTGAAGGCCGAGAAGGCCGACCCGGTCGCCGCCATTGCCGCCCCGCTCGGCGCCCCCATCGCCGTCCCGGCCGCCGCCCCTGCCGCCACCGAGGCGAAGGCCGCCGCCAAGCCGGCTCCGCGCCGTGCCGGCAAGCCGGCGCCGAAGACCTCCAGCGCCGTGAACTGACACCCGTCAGGACAAGGCATTTAGAGAAGGACCGGATGCGGCGCGTCTCTTCGCCAGATCGAAGAGGCCGCCGCGCTTCGACTCTCCACTTTCGCGCGACGACTCAGGTTTTGATGGGCTCATCGCGGATCCCGGCTTGACGACGGCGCTTTTGTTCGACTATATAGCGGCCTCCTTCGGGCGGCAGGCCGTCCGTTACCGGGTTTCATTTGCAAAAATAAAGGATCAGTCCGATGGCACGTCGGTGCTCCGTGACCGGCAAGGGCACGCAGTTTGGCAACAACGTCAGCCACGCCAACAACAAGAATCGCCGCCGCTTCCAGCCGAACCTCCAGGAAACGTCGCTGCTCAGCGACAGCCTGGGGCAGCTGGTGCGTCTGCGCCTCTCGGTGAACGCGATCCGCTCGATCGAGCACAAGGGCGGTCTCGACGCCTTCCTGCTCGATGCGAAGGACGCCGTGCTGAGCCTGGATGCCCGTCGCATCAAGCGCCGGATTTCCAAGGCCCAGGAGAAGCAGCAGGCCGCGGCCTGATCGCTTCCCGGCTTCTGGGGCGCGTTTGGTGTGCTGAGGCGGGGCGCTTGCCGCTCCGCTGACGAAATTTAGGACGCGTACAGGACGAATCCGACTCCCGGTAAGAGAGCGGCGCGCGACATCCGAAAGGGTGCCGCGCGTTTCGTCGTTTCCGGGGGCAGCGTGAGAGCGCTCACTCCCCCAGCACATCCTCCGGGTTCTCCGCATCCACCACGCGGCGGGCGATCTCATAGCCGAATCCGGCACGCCCCAGCGCCGCCATGTCCTTCCCGCGGTGGGCTTCCCGCTGCTCCGGCCGCCGGTACGGCCCCAGCCGCCGCCGCTTGGCCAGCGCCAGCGCCGCGGTGAGGTCCAGATCCGGCCCGACATCCTCGCGCAGGCTGTCCAGCGCCTTGTCGGCCTCGTCGCGGCCGATGCCCTTGCCGGCCAGCTTCTGCGCGATCAGCCGGGTGGAGGCGCCGCGCCGGTGCAGGCTTTCGGTCCGCATCCGGGCATAGGTCTCGTCGTTCAGCAGGCCGCTGCGGACATAGCGGGCCAGCAGCTCGTCGATCCAGCGGGCGCCCTCCTCGCGGTCGGTGCCGTGGGCCTTGGCCGACAGGTCGACCTTGCGCATCAGCACCCGGCGCAGGTTGGCCGTCGAACTGGCGAAGCGTTCCAGATAATGCAGTGCCGCGTTCTCCAGATACTGGGGCGTTACGCGCTTGGGCGGCTTGCGGGCCGGCGAAGACAGGCGCTTGTCGTCGGTGTTCATGGCAGTCCCTTCGGCGGCGGCGGTTGCCGGACTGGTGGGCCGCAAGTAAAGTCCGTGACTTTCTCGGCAGTCCGTGACCTTCCCGGCGCCCTTTCCTGGCGAAACAGCCCCGGTTCCTCCGGCGATCGCCGCCGGCACCGGGTTCCTAAAGGCAGATCGTGACGCGATGACCCTTCCCCTTCCTCCCATGCCGCGCAACGTCGGTTCCGTCAACTGGATCGGCCTGTGGACGCTCTACGCACGCGAGGTACGGCGCTTCGTCAAGGTGCACCAGCAGACCATCTGGGCTCCGGTGGTGACGACCCTGCTCTATTACGCGGTGTTCGCCCTGTCGCTCGGTTCCGCCGTGCGGATGGTCGGAGAGACGCCCTACCTGCAATTCCTGGCGCCCGGCCTGATCATGATGGCGATGGTGCAGAACGCCTTCGCCAACACCTCCTCCTCCATCGTGATCGCCAAGGTCCAGGGCAACATCGTCGACATCCTGATGCCGCCGCTGTCGCCGATGGAGTTGGTCAGCGGCTTCGTGCTGGGCGGCGTCACCCGCGGCATCGTGGTCGGGCTGGTGACCGGCCTCGCCATCTGGGCGGTGATCCCGATGCAGATGCCGCATCCGGGCTTCGTCCTGTTCCATGCGGTGATGGCGTCGATGCTGCTGTCGCTGCTGGGTCTGGTCGGCGGCGTCTGGTCGGACAAGTTCGACAACATCGCCGCGGTGACCAACTTCGTGGTGACGCCGCTGTCCTTCCTGTCCGGCACCTTCTATTCGGTCGAAACGCTGCCGCCGGTCTTCTGGTGGATCGCCCATTTCGACCCGTTCTTCTACATGATCGACGGTTTCCGCTACGGCTTCATCGGCACGTCCGACAGCGCGCGCTGGCTGGGCGTCGCCGTGATGCTGGGCGTGAATGCCGGCCTGTGGTGGCTCGCCTGGCGCATGTTCAAGACCGGCTACAAGCTTAAGGCGTAAAGCATCCGCGCTTGCCGCGACTTTTCCGCCCTGTCCGTTGACAGACCCCACCGTTCTCCGGATATTTGCCGTTCCCGGCGGTCAGGCATGGCCGCCGGATTTTCCTTTTTTGGAGACCAAAGCCGTGATCCCCGTCGTTATGCCCACATACGCCCGCGCCGACGTCGTGTTCGAGCGCGGTGAAGGTCCGTATCTGTACGCGACCGACGGGCGACGATTTCTCGACTTCGCCGCCGGCGTCGCGGTGAACGCCCTGGGTCACGCGCATCCCTATCTGGTGGAAAAGCTGACCGAGCAGGCGAAGAAGCTGTGGCACACCTCCAACCTGTTCCGGGTCGCCGGGCAGGAGAGCCTCGCCAAGCGCCTGACCGAGGCCACCTTCGCCGACACCGTGTTCTTCACCAACTCCGGTGCTGAAGCGTGGGAATGCGGCGCCAAGGCCGTCCGCAAGTACCATTATGAATCCGGCAACCCGCAGAAGAACCGCATCATCACCTTCGAGCAGGCCTTCCACGGCCGCACGCTGGGCGCCATCTCGGCCGCCAAGCAGGAGAAGCTGGTGCATGGCTTCGACCCGCTGCTGGACGGCTTCGACCAGGTGCCCTTCGGCGACCTCGATGCCGTGCGCGCCGCCATCACGCCCGCGACCGGCGGCATCTGCGTCGAGCCGATCCAGGGCGAGGGCGGCATCCGCGCCGGCTCGGTGGAGTTCCTGCGCGGCCTGCGCGCCCTGTGCGACGAGCATGGCCTGCTGCTGTTCCTGGACGAAATCCAGTGCGGCATGGGCCGCACCGGCAAGCTGTTCGCCCATGAATGGGCCGGCATCACTCCGGACGTCATGTGCGTCGCCAAGGGCATCGGCGGCGGCTTCCCGCTCGGCGCCTGCCTTGCGACGGAGCGCGCGGCCTCGGGCATGACCGCCGGCACCCACGGCTCCACCTATGGCGGCAACCCGCTGGCGACCGCCGTCGGTAACGCCGTGCTGGACGTGGTGCTGGCCCCGGGCTTCCTGGACGACGTGCGGAAGACCTCGGCCTCCCTGCGCGGACGCCTGGAGGAACTGATCGCCAAGCATCCGGGGATGTTCCTGGAGCTGCGCGGCCAGGGCCTGATGCTGGGCCTCAAGCTGGGCCAGCCGGTCGGCGAGGTGGTGGCGAAGCTGCGCGCCAACGGCCTGCTGTCGGTTCCGGCCGGCGACAACGTGGTGCGGCTGCTGCCGCCCCTGACCATCGGCGAAGCCGAAGTGAACGAAGCCGTCGGGATTCTCGACCGGACGGCGCAGGAGTGCGTGGGATGAGCGGCAACAACAGCAACGTTCGGCATTTTCTCGACATCGACCGGCTGGACGGCGCCACGCTGCGCCGCCTGCTCGACCATGCCGTGCGCATCAAGGCCGACCTGAAGAAGGACCGGCTGGCCCATTCCACCCTGCTGGCCGGCCGCTCGCTGGCCCTGATCTTCGAAAAGCCCTCGACCCGCACCCGCGTGTCGTTCGAGGTCGGCATGCAGCAGTTCGGCGGCAACGTCGTGGTGCTGAAGCCCGACGACATGCAGTTGGGCCGCGGCGAAACCATCGGCGACACCGCCCGCGTGCTGTCGCGCTTCGTCGATGCGGTGATGGTCCGCACCACCGGCGAGGAGCGGGTGCATGAGCTGGCCGCCCATGCCAGCGTGCCCATCATCAACGGCCTGACCGACCAGACCCACCCCTGCCAGATCATGGCCGATCTGATGACCTTCGAGGAGCATCGCGGTCCGATCAACGGCCGGACCGTCGCCTGGATCGGCGACTGCAACAACGTCGCGGTCAGCTGGGCGCATGCCGCCGTGCGTTTCGGCTTCGAGCTGCGGCTCGCCTGCCCGACCGTCTACGGCCCGTCGCCGGAACTGCTGGCCTGGGCGGAGCGCGAGGGCACCGGCCGCCTGGTCGTCACCGATTCGCCGGAAGAGGCGGTGCGCGGGGTCGAATGCGTCATCACCGACGCCTGGGCCTCGATGCACAACACCGACGTGGACGAGCGCGCGGCGATCCTCGCCCCCTATCAGGTGAACGAGGCGCTGATGGCGCACGCCCACCCCGATGCGCTGTTCATGCACTGCCTGCCGGCCCACCGGAACGAGGAAGTGACCGACGGCGTGATCGACGGCCGCCATTCGGTGGTCTGGGACGAGGCGGAAAACCGCCTGCACGCCCAGAAGGCCATCCTCGGCTGGTGCATGGGCGTGCTGGACTGACGTTTTGCTGGCGTTAGCCCCCCACCTAACCTCCCCCGCCCAGCGAGGGAGGTTAGGTGGGGCCCAACTCCCCCTCACCACAGGCCACCCCCGTGCATGGGTGCCCTGCCGGCCTTGATTCGGCCCTGCTCCGCTCCGATCTTCGGCCCTACGCCTGCATCGCCGGTCTCTGTCTTAAGGAATCCGCCCTATGGACGATCCTTCCGTCCGCCCGCTCACCGATGATTTCGTCCTGCCGTTCCAGATCGAGGCGTCGCGCCTGCGCGGCCGCGTCGTCAAGATGGGGCCGGCGATCGACGAGATCCTGACCCGCCACGACTATCCGCCCACCGTCGCCCGCTTCCTGGCGGAGACGGCGACGCTCGCCGTGCTGCTCGCCAGCATGCTGAAATACGAGGGCATCTTCACCCTGCAGACCAAGGGTGAGGGGCCGATCCGCCTGATGGTGGCCGACGTCACCTCGGTCGGCGACGTGCGCGCCTATGCCCAGTTCGACCCCGAGGCGGTCGCCAAGGCCGAAACCGATGTGGAGATCGCGCCGGCCGCGGCCCTGCTCGGCAAAGGGTACATCGCCTTCACCGTGGACCAGGGTCAGGACACCGACCGTTACCAGGGCATCGTCGAGCTGTACGGCAAGACGCTGACCGACTGCGTCCAGCATTACTTCCGCCAGTCCGAGCAGATCGACACCGGCCTGACCGTCTCGGTCGACCGCGAGGTGAAGCCGGACGGCACGCCGGGCCAGTGGCGCACCGGCGGCATCATGATCCAGCGCCTGCCGCAGGAGCAGGGTCTGGTGGCGTCCGACAAGGAAGACGACTGGCGCCGCGCCATGGCGCTGATGGCCAGCGTCACCGGCGACGAGCTGCTGTCGACCGACCTCAGCGCGTCCGACCTGCTCTTCCGCCTGTTCCACGAGGACGGCGTGCGGGTCTACGAGGGCCATGCGCTGCGCTTCGGCTGCCGCTGCTCGCGCGAGCGGGTGGAGACCATGCTGCGCAGCCTGCCCCGCGAAGAGGTGCAGGAGTTGAAGATCGACGACGGCCGGGTCGAGGTGACCTGCCAGTTCTGCTCGACCGACTACCACTTCACCGACGCGGATCTCGACCGCGTGTACGGGGCCTGAACCGACATGCGCCGGCGTTGACAGACGCCGGCCCCCACTCACGCGGCCCGCGCAGCGGATGGAAACCTTGCGGGGCTTCGAGAGCGCGCTTTTTGCCTGGCCGCTCCATCCCGTGCCAATGCTCCCTTCAGCGTCCCGTCGCACTCCATAGTCATGGTCAGACGGGGGCGAAATGCATCCAGCCCCCGTATCTCCACCACCGCCTTCAGGCAATCCTCAAAGCAGACAAGGGATTGACGGAGGACTGCAGATACCGTCGAAAACGAAGCAGCCATTCCGCGTATGAAGCGCTTGTTTGCCGATATCAGCAAACCGGGATCTTGCCGTTTTTCAGGGGAATTGGCCCCGACATTGTGTCGTGAAGCCGATCACGTCGAGATCGTCGCTCATGACTGGCTA
Source organism: Azospirillum ramasamyi (assembly GCF_003233655.1). Taxonomy (NCBI): domain Bacteria; kingdom Pseudomonadati; phylum Pseudomonadota; class Alphaproteobacteria; order Rhodospirillales; family Azospirillaceae; genus Azospirillum; species Azospirillum ramasamyi. The sequence continues at coordinate 148,923 of NZ_CP029829.1, read as the reverse complement.
TGCGCTCCCAGTCATCTACACCGCATATTGTGACAGCGCACCTCAACGACACGGTGTTGGAGTTGGCGTGGTTGCCGAGTGGTTTCCGACACTCGGAAGCGATCTGGATCCCAGACATGGAAAGGCCCCGAAAGACCTTGTCTTTCAGGGCCTTGGAAACTGGTGCCGCAACAGGGATTTGAACCCCGGACCTACTGATTACGAATCAGTTGCTCTACCCCTGAGCTACTGCGGCGTCGTTGTGGCGCGGAACATAGCGAGGTGCTTCGCGGGATGCAAGCGGTGAATTTCGGAAAAATCGACCGCCCGCACTCAAGCCTGCCATGCCCCCGAACGCCTCACCCGTGCTGCCGGATCACCTCCAGGAAGGCGTCGGCGTAGCGCTCCAGCTTGCGGCCGCCCACCCCCGGCAGATGGGCGAAGGCGGCGTGGTCGCGGGGGCGCTGGGCCACCATCTCCAACAGCGTGCTGTCGTGGAAGATCACGTATGGCGGCACGCTCTGCGCCTTGGCCAGCGCCGTCCGGCAGTCCTTCAGCGCATGCCACAGGGCGTCGTCGGCCGCCGACAGCGCGCCGCGGGCGCCGGAGCGCGACACGCCCTCCCCGCTCAACCCGCCGCCGGCGGACCCGCCCCGCGCGTTGTGGCGGCGCAGCGCATCGTGGACGCCGCGGCGGCGCTCCAGCACCGGGTCCTTGCGCAGCTTGACCACCCGCTGACCCTTGATGACGGCCACCCCGGCATCGGTCAGGCGGAAGCCGCCATAGCCCTCCAGATCGACGGTCAGCAGCCCGGTGGCGACAAGCTGGCGGTAGACCGACTGCCATTCGACCTTCGACAAATCCTTGCCGACGGCAAAGGTCTTCAGCCGGTCATGCTGCTGCTGCATCACCTTCTCGGTGGCGTTGCCGACCAGCACGTCGATCAGGTGTCCGGCGCCATAGCGCTGCCCGGTGCGGTAGACCGCAGAAAGCGCCTTCTGCGCGGCGATGGTGCCGTCCCAGGTCTCGACCGGATCCAGGCAGGTGTCGCAGTTGCCGCAGGGCTCCGGCAGCGTCTCGTTGAAATAGTTCAGCAGCACCTGGCGGCGGCAGTCCGGCGTCTCGCAGAAGCCCAGCAGCGCCTCCAGCTTGCCGCGCTCCACCCGGCGGTGGCTGTCGCCGGCCTCCGACTGCTCCAGCATCTGGCGCAGCATCACCACGTCGGCCATGCCGTAGGCCATCCAGGCATTGGCGGGCAGGCCGTCGCGGCCGGCGCGGCCGGTCTCCTGGTAATAGGCCTCCAGGCTCTTGGGCGGGTCGAGGTGGCAGACGAAGCGGACGTTCGGCTTGTCGATGCCCATGCCGAAGGCGACGGTGGCGACCATCACCAGCCCTTCGCTCTTGATGAAGCGGTCCTGGTTGGCCTCGCGCGTCTCGGCCGGCAGCCCGGCATGGTAGGGCAGAGCCTCGCGGCCCTGCTGGTTCAGCCAGGCCGCGACCTCCTCCACCTTGTTGCGCGACATGCAATAGACGATGCCGGCGTCTTCCGGGTGGTGTTCGCGCAGGAAGGCCAGCATCTGCTGGCGCTCGCTCTTCTTCGGCACCACGCGGTAGGTGATGTTGGGCCGGTCGAAGCTGGACAGGAAGACGCGCGCGTCGGTCAGGCCCAGCTTGTCCTTGATCTCGGCGCGGGTCTGCACGTCGGCGGTCGCGGTCAGCGCGATGCGCGGCACCGTCGGGTGGCGTTCGTGCAGGATCGACAGCTGCAGATATTCGGGCCGGAAGTCATGCCCCCACTGCGACACGCAATGCGCCTCGTCCAGCGCGAACAGCGCCAGCCGGGTGCGGTCGAGCAGATCGAGGAAGCGCGGCGTCACCAGCCGTTCGGGCGCCACATAGACGAGGTCGATCTCGCCCTGCACCATCGCCCGCTCCACCTCCCGCGCCTCCGCCGGACCCAGGGAGGAGTTGAGGAAGGCGGCGCGCACGCCCAGTTCCCGCAACGCCGTCACCTGGTCGCGCATCAGGGCGATCAGGGGCGAAACCACCACCGTCACCCCATCGCGCACCAGCGCCGGGATCTGGTAGCACAGCGACTTGCCGCCGCCGGTCGGCATCAGCACCAGCGCGTCGCCGCCGCGCACCACATGGTCGATGATGTCGGCCTGCTGGCCGCGGAAGGAGTCGTAGCCGAACACCGTCCGCAGCGCGTCGAGCGCCGTGGCCGGGTGTTGACCGGGGGCATCGTCCGACGCACCCGGGTTACTGTAGGAAAACAACGAATCCACGCCGATGCGGTTCAGGAAAGTGGGGCCGGAAAACCGGCTTGTCGTCTCAACGCCCCATCATGTGGCACAGAACGCCCGCGGGGCAAAGCCGCAAAGGGCCACGCCCGGGAACAAAGGTCGGACCTTGGCGAGGGGCACCACGTATCGGCCCCTACAGCAGATCGCGCAGCATCGCCACCAGCGGCACGTCGGCCGGGGGCATCGGGTAGTCGCCCATCCGGTTCGGGTAGACCCAGGCGAGTTTCTGCCCCTCCCGCGGCATCACGTCGCCCTCCCACACCCGGCAGACATAGAGCGGCATCAGCAGGTGGAAGCTCTCGTAGCTGTGGGACGCGAAGGTGAAGGGGGCGAGGCAGCTTGCCGCCGTGTCGATGCCCAACTCCTCCTTCAGTTCGCGCACCAGCGCGGCTTCCGGCGTCTCCCCGGCATCGACCTTGCCGCCGGGGAACTCCCACAGTCCGGCCAGCGACTTGCCGGGCGGGCGCTGGGCCAGCAGCACGCGGCCGTCGGCATCGACGAGCGCCACCGCGACGACCATCAGCACCGGCAGCGAACCGGGGGCGGGGGTGGAGTTGGGATCGAAACAGGCGGTCATCACGCGGCTCCGGTGGCGGTCAGCTCCGATAGCTGCCGTTGATGTCGATGTAGCCGTGCGTCAGGTCGCAGGTCCACACCTTCGCCGTTCCCTTGCCCAGGCCGAGGTCGATGTCGATGTCGATCTCCTTGCCCTTCATGTGGTTGGCGACCGGCGTCTCGTCGTAACCGGGGACTTCCATCCCGTCGGCGCAGATCAGGGTGCCGCCGACGGTGATCTTGATCAGGTCGCGGTCGGCGCGCTCGCCGGCGCGTCCGATGGCGGCGACGATGCGGCCCCAATTGGCGTCCTCGCCGGCGACCGCGGTCTTGACCAGCGGCGAGTTCGCCACGGTCATGCCGATCCGCTTGGCGGCGGCGTCGCTGTCGGCGCCGCGCACGGTGATGGCGATGAACTTGGTCGCCCCTTCGCCGTCACGCACCACCTGCAGCGCCAGATCGAGCAGCAGATCCTCCAGCGCCGCGCGGAATTCCGCCAGCTCGGCGGCATCGGCGCTCGACACCGGGGCGTTGCCGGCCATGCCGGTGGCGAACAGCAGCAGCGTGTCGCTGGTCGAGGTGTCGCCGTCCACCGTGACGGCGTTGAAGGTGCGCTCGGTGAACTCCGACAGCATGTCCTGCAGCGCGGTGGCGGCGATGGCGGCGTCGGTGAAGACGAAGCCCAGCATCGTCGCCATGTCCGGCGCGATCATGCCCGACCCCTTGGCGAAGCCGGCGATGGTCACCGTCGTGCCGCCGATGCTGGCGGTGCGCACCGCGCCCTTCGGGAAGGTGTCGGTGGTCATGATGGCGCGGGCGGCCTTCTCCCACGCGGCCGAGTCGGCGGCCAGGGTCGGGGCCATCGGCGCCAGGCACTTGCCGATGGCGTCGGCGGCCAGCGGGATGCCGATCACGCCGGTCGACGCGACATAGACCTCGTCGGGGGCGCAGCCGGCCAGATCGGCGGCGGCGGCGACGGTCGCCTGCACGGTGGCGTCGCCCGCCTTGCCGGTGAAGGCGTTGGCGTTGCCGGCATTCACCACCACGGCGCGGGCGGACCCCTTGGGCAGGCTGTCGCGGCACCAGATCACCGGGGCCGAGCAGGTCAGCGACCGGGTCAGCACGCCCGCAACGCTGGTGCCGGGATCCAGCACGGCCAGCAGCAGATCGTCGCGGCCCTTGTATCGGATGCCGCTGTTCGCCGTGGCGATGCGTACGCCCGCGATGGGCGGCAGCGTCGGGAAGCTGGCGGGAGCCAAGGGGGAGAGGGTCGTGGCCATGGAGAGGATTCCCGAGGTGGGCAGTGGTGGTTGGCGTGGCAAAATGTGTGGGATGTCGGAGCGATGCTCCTCCCCAACCCTCTCCCGCGATGCGGGGGAGGGGCAGGAGGGGGCAGGAGGGGACGCTCCGCCTTACTTCTTCGCCGGCTCCGCCGGAGCGGCCGGAGCCGGAGCCGGGGCCGGGGCCGGGGTCGCCGGGGCGGCGGCCGGCTCTTCCTTCGGCATCGGCGAGCCGTCGAGCTGGAAGGTCTCGATCTTCGCCTTGCCGCGCAGTTCATCGACCAGAGCGGTGACGATGTTCTTCGACAGCTCCTGCTCCAGCTGCGGCTTCACCTCGTCGAGCGTCGGCTGCGGCTGGGTGCGCTTGTCCTCGACCTTGATGACGTGATAGCCGAACTGGGTCTTGACCGGCTCCTTGCTGATCTCGCCCGGCTTCATGGCGAAGGCGGCGTTGGCGAAGGGCTCGACCATCGTGTCCTTGGTGAAGTAGCCGAGGTCGCCGCCCTGGGCCGCGGCTGCGGCGTCCTTGGACTTCTCCTTGGCCAGCTTGGCGAAATCGGCGCCCTTGTTCAGCTGGGCGATGATGGATTTGGCCTCGTCTTCCTTCTCGACCAGGATGTGGGCGGCCCTGACCTCCTCCTGCGCCGGGTTCTCCTTCAGGAATTCCTGATAGGCCTTCTGCAGCTCGTCCGGGGTGATGCGGGCCTTGACTTCCTTCTGGATGTAGGCGCGCTGCACCGCGCGCTCCTCGGCGCGCTTGATCTCGTCCTTGACCTCGGCCGAATCGGCCAGACCGGCCTTGTAGCCGGCCGAGGAGACCAGCTTGCCGCTGATCAGCTGGTCGATCACCGCCGGATAGATCATCTCGATCGGCATCTGCTGCACCTGGGGCGGCAGCTGCGAGACCATGCGGGAGACGTCCGACTTGTGCAGTTCCTCGCCGTTGACGCGGGCGACCACCGGATCGGCCGGAGCGGCGGGCGTGGCCGGAGCGGAGGCGGCCGGAGCAGCCGGCGCGGGGGTGGCGGGAGCCGGCGTCTGGGCATTGGCGGCCAGCGCGATGCCGCAGGCGGCAACCGACAGGAGCGCGGTGCGGAACACTCGTTGAACCATGGCGTGTCTGTTTCCTTCCGGCGGATGCTTCGCGACAATGGGCGGCCGATGGCTCGGAGCCCGGTTCGCATGGCCTGCGGCATCGGAGCCATCCGCCGCTCCGCGCCCGATTCCGCAGGGGATTAAGCATGGCTAACCCGCGCGGGGCAAGGGGCGCGCTTGGGTCCCGCCGGGGATTCCGCCAGGGAATCCCGGCAGCTATGGGCCTCTGCAACGACCTGTGCCCCGCGCCCGGCATTACCAGTCCCCGGCGCGTCCGTCAGCCGCATTCCCGCTTTCCGGATGCTATTTCATGGTACCGTCACGCCCGAATGGGGCCGGGCGGCGCCATTACGGCTCCATTGTATGATGTCGCAGGGGGGCTTCCCTTGCCCGGTCTCGTTGACAGGGCCTTGCCTTAGTCCTATGTGAGACCCGTCGATAGACTGGCCCGCATTCCGCTTTACTCCCGAGGTTTTCATGTTCGGCGCTCTCGCCCGCAAGATTTTCGGCACCGCCAACACGCGCGCGGTCAAGGCGCTGCACAAGACCGTGGCTCAGATCAACGCGCTGGAGCCGTCGGTCGCGGCGCTGACCGACGACCAGCTCAAGGGACGCACCGACTGGCTGCGCGACCGGCTGGCCAAGGGCGAGACGCTGGACGACATCCTGCCCGACGCCTTCGCCACCGTGCGCGAGGCGGCCAAGCGCGTGCTGGGCCAGCGCCATTTCGACGTCCAGCTGATGGGCGGCATGGTGCTGCACAGCGGCAAGATCGCGGAGATGCGCACCGGCGAAGGCAAGACGCTGGTGGCCACGCTGGCCGTCTATCTGAACGCGCTGGAAGGCAAGGGCGTCCACGTCGTCACCGTGAACGACTACCTCGCCTCGCGCGACAGCGGCTGGATGAGCCGGGTCTACGGCTTCCTCGGCCTGACCACCGGCTGCATCGTCCACGGCCTGGACGACGACGAGCGCCGCGCCGCCTACGCCGCCGACATCACCTACGGCACGAACAACGAGTTCGGCTTCGACTATCTGCGCGACAACATGAAGTTCCGGTTGGAGGAACTGGTCCAGCGGCCCTTCAACTACGCCATCGTCGACGAGGTCGACTCGATCCTGATCGACGAGGCGCGCACGCCGCTGATCATCTCCGGCCCCTCCACCGACTCGTCGGAAATGTACATCCAGGTCGACCGGCTGATCCCGATGCTGGTCCCCGAGGATTACGAGAAGGACGAGAAGCACCGCACCGTCAGCTTCACCGAAGCCGGCCAGGAGCATATGGAGCAGCTGCTGGCCGAGGCCGGGCTGCTGAAGTCGGGCGGGCTCTACGACATCCAGAACGTGGCGCTGGTCCACCATTCCCAGCAGGCGCTGCGCGCCCACATGCTGTTCCAGCGCGACAAGGACTACATCGTCAAGGATGACAAGGTCATCATCATCGACGAGTTCACCGGCCGCATGATGGATGGCCGCCGCTTCTCCGAAGGCCTGCACCAGGCGCTCGAGGCCAAGGAGAAGGTGACGATCCAGCGCGAGAACCAGACGCTGGCCTCCATCACCTTCCAGAACTATTTCCGCATCTACCCGAAGCTGGCCGGCATGACCGGCACCGCCCTGACCGAGGCGGCGGAGTTCGGCGAGATCTACGGGCTCGAAGTGGTCGACATCCCGACCAACGTCCCGGTCAAGCGCATCGACCACGACGACGAGGTCTATCGCACCGCGACCGAGAAATACCATGCGATGATCGACCTGATCGAGGACGCGCGCAAGCGCGGCCAGCCGGTGCTGGTCGGCACCACCTCGATCGAGAAGTCGGAACTGCTGTCGGATCTGCTGAACAAGCGCGGCATCCCGCACAACGTCCTGAACGCCCGCCATCACGAACAGGAAGCCTACATCGTCGCCCAGGCCGGCCGCGCCGGGGCGGTGACGGTCGCCACCAACATGGCCGGCCGCGGCACCGACATCCAGCTGGGCGGCAACGTCCAGATGCGCGTCGCGGTCGAGCTGGCCGATGTGCCGGAGGGCCCGGAGCGCGAGGCCCGCATCAAGCAGATCGAGGCCGAGGTGGCCGAGGCGCGCGAGAAGGTCAAGCAGGCCGGCGGCCTCTACGTCGTCGGCACCGAGCGCCACGAAAGCCGCCGCATCGACAACCAGCTGCGCGGCCGCTCCGGCCGCCAGGGCGACCCCGGCACCTCGAAGTTCTTCCTGTCGCTGGAAGACGACCTGATGCGCATCTTCGGGTCGGACCGGATGGACAGCATGCTCCAGCGTCTCGGCCTGAAGGAGGGCGAGGCGATCATCCATCCCTGGATCAACAAGGCGCTGGAAAAGGCGCAGCAGAAGGTCGAGGCGCATCACTTCGAGGTCCGCAAGAACCTGCTGAAGTTCGACAACGTCATGAACGACCAGCGCAAGGTCGTCTATGAACAGCGCCACGAGGTGATGGAAAGCGAGGACATCGCGGAGGAAATCCGCGAGATGCGCCACCAGATCATCGCCAACATGGTATCGACCGCCATTCCGGCCAACAGCTACTCCGAGCAGTGGGACATCGACGGCCTGCACGAGGCGGTCAACCGCGTGCTGGGCATGGACCTGCCGGTTCACGAATGGGCCAAGGAAGAGGGCATCGCCGAGCCGGAGATCGAGGAGCGCGTGCGCGAGGCCGCCGACCGCAAATATGCGGAGAAGGAGGAGGCCTACGGCGCCGAGACGATGCGGCATGTGGAAAAGAGCATCCTGCTCCAGATCCTGGACCAGGAATGGAAGGACCACCTGCTCCAGCTCGACCACCTGCGCCAGGGCATCAACCTGCGCGCCTACGCCCAGAAGGATCCGCTGAACGAGTACAAGCGCGAGGCCTTCGAGCTGTTCGACACGATGCTGATGGCCCTGCGCGAGCAGGTCACCACCATCCTGATGCATGTCGAAATCCGCATGGCCCCGTCGCAGGAGGAGCTGTTCGCCCGCCAGATGCAGGAGATGCACGAGGGCCGCACCGACCCGGCGCTGGCGATGGCCTCCATGGGGGCCTCCATGGGGGCCGCCACGGCGACCGATGACGGCGGGGCGCTGCCCGCCGGCATGGTCCGCGCCTCCTCGGTCGCCGGCACGCCGGAAAACCAGCCCCTGCCGGCGGACGTGATGGAAAACACCCCGCGCAACGCGGCCTGCCCCTGCGGCTCCGGCAAGAAGTTCAAGCACTGCCACGGGCGGATGGGGTAAGTTTCTCGTCCCTGGGATCGGGCCGGCCTTCTGTCGGCCCGATCGCGGGAAAGCGTCGGGGAGAGGGCGAAAACCGCCCAGAACTCCCCCAGTGAAACCAACCCCTCTCCATCCCGTTTCCCCTCCGTGACCACCGGGAAACGGAACGCCATGTTGGAAGAGTTCAAGAAATTCATCAGCCGCGGCAATGTCGTGGAGCTGGCGGTCGGCATCATCATCGGTGCGGCCTTCACCGGGATCGTCAATTCCCTGGTCAAGGACATCCTGATGCCGCCGATCGGCTGGATCATGGGCGGGATCGATTTCTCGAACTACTTCTTCAGCCTGTCGGGCGGCCAGTACGACTCCCTGCAGTCGGCCGAGGCGGCGGGGGCCGCCACCATCAACTACGGCCGCTTCATCAACGCCTGCATCAATTTCCTGATCGTCTCCGGCGCCCTGTTCATGATCGTGCGGCAGGTCAACCGCCTGCACGTCCTGCACAAGGAAACGCCGAAGACTCCACCCCGGCAGGAACAGCTGCTGGAGGAAATCCGCGACGCCCTGCGCGCCCGGTCCACCGGCGCGGCCAGCGCGGCCCCGTCACCCGACCGCCCCACCTGACGGCCGATACATCCGCATAGGTGCGGCCGGAAACCCGTTTCCCTCGAAACGGGAGTTTGTCGCGGCGCGCACGAACCCCCGTTGCCGATGCGGAGTGAACGGGCTACCCTCTCCGGTGATATGGCGAGAGCGGAACGGCGGCGGCCGGCTCCGCCATCGCCATGCGCGATCCCGGCAAGAGCCCCCGGCCAAAGCCATGTTCATGCCCGCCACGCCCCCGCACCGGAACCCGGGGATCAGCCTCGGACCGCGGATCGCCAATCATGGACGATCTGCAGGCCGGCCCGCCGGGTGCCCGCGTCTTGGAGACAGGTGTCTTGCCGGCGGGCTGGCCGTCCTGCGCCTGCTTGCCGTCCTGCTGCCGACGATGCTTGCCGGCGGCCCGGCCCTGGCGATCGACCCGCCACTGCCGGCCCTCGAGGCGGAGCCGCAGCCGGCCCTTGAGGCGGAGGCGGCCAAGCTCCGGGTGGCCGAGATCCGGGTGGCGCTGGATGACAACTACCCGCCCTACAGCTTCCGCAACGCCGACGGCACCCATGTCGGGATCGTGAAGGATCTGTGGGCATTGTGGTCTCAGAAGACCGGAGTCGCGGTGCGGATGATGCCGAGCGACTGGAATCTGGCGCGGCAGGCGATCGACACCGGCGCCGCCGACGTGATCGAGACCATCTTCCGCAACGATGCGCGCGACGTTCTCTACGACTTCTCCGCCCCCTACGCCCGCGTCGATGTGCCGATCTGGTTCAGCAGCGATCTCGGCGGAATCGTCGGGGTGGAGTCCCTGCGCGCCTTCACCGTCGGCGTCAAGGACGGCGATTTCTGCCCCGAATGGCTGACCGACCAGGGCATCACCGCCTTCCAGCGCTATTCCGGTTTCGAAAGGATGGTCGAGGCCGCCGCCCGGCAGGAGATGCGGGTCTTCTGCATGGACGACCCGGCGGCCACCTACTACATGACCAAGCACGGGGTGCAGGGACGCTTCCGCTTTACCGACCCGCTCTACACCGGCGAACTGCGCTGGGCGGTCCGCAAGGGCAACGTGGCGCTCAATCGTCTGATCTCCGACGGCTTCGCCCGCATCGCCCCGGAGGAGCGCAAGGCGATCGAGCAGCGCTGGACCGGCCACAGGCTGGGCGGGGTCGGCCCCGGACTGATCGACCTGCTGCTCAAGCTGCTGGCGGGCGTCGCGGTACTGGGCATCGGCGCGCTGGTCTGGGTGCTGCTGCTGCGCCGGCAGGTGGAAAGCAAGACGGAAAGCCTGCGCACCGCGGTCGCCGCCCTGACCGCCAGCGAGGAGCGCGTCCGCACCATCTTCGACAGCGTCACCGACGCCATCTTCATCCTCGACCTCGACAGCGGCGCCATCATCGAGATCAACCGGCGGATGGCGGAGATGTACCGCATCGGCGACACGCCGCTTCCGGCCATCCGGGTCGGCATGCTCAGCTCGGGCCAGCCGCCCTACACGCGGGACGAGGCGGCGGTCTGGATCGCCAAGGCGGCCGAGGGCGAACCGCAGCTGTTCGAATGGCATGCCCGCCGGCTGGACGGCACCCTGTTCTGGGTGGAGGTCAGCATGCGGCGCGCCACGCTGGACGGCAACGACCGCCGCCTGCTGGTCGTCGCCCGCGACATCACCGAACGCAAGGCCGCGCAGGAGCGGATGGAGTATCTGGCGCGCCACGACGCGCTGACCCTGCTGCCCAACCGGCTGCTGCTGCAGGACCGCACCGAACAGGCTCTGGCGCGGGCGGAACGCAACGGCCGGCTGGTGGCGCTGGTCGCCTGCGGGCTCGACCGCTTCAAGACGGTGAACGACAGCCTGGGCCATGCCGTGGGCGACGCCCTGCTGCGCGCGGCGGCGGAACGGCTGAAGGCCGCGGTGCGCGACACCGACACGGTCAGCCGCAGCGGCGGCGACGAGTTCATCCTGCTGCTGTCCGGCCTGCCCGACGCCGACGCGGCGGTGGAGACGGTCGCCTCCCTGCACGAGACCATGGCGGCTCCCTTCCAGATCGCCGGGCACGAGCTGACCGTCACCCTGTCCTCCGGCGTCGCGCTGGCGCCGGCAGACGGCAAGGACTTCGCCACCCTGCTGAAGAACGCCGGCACCGCCCTGCACCACGCCAAGGCCGCCGGCCGCGACACCCACCGCTTCTTCGCCGAGGCGATGAACGCGGAAGCGGTCGCCCACCTGTCCACCCGCAGCGGCCTGCGCCGCGCATTGGAACGGGGCGAGTTCCTGGTCCATTACCAGCCGCAGGTCAGCCTTGAGACCGGCGCCGTCGTCGGCGCGGAGGCGCTGGTGCGCTGGAACCACCCCGACGAGGGCATGATCCCGCCCGGCGCCTTCATCCCCATCGCCGAGGACAGCGGGCTGATCGTGCCCATCGGCGCCTGGGTTCTGGCGGAGGCCTGCCGGCAGGCGGCGGCATGGCAGGCCCGTGGCCTGCCGCTGTCGGTCGCGGTCAACCTGTCGGCCCTGCAGCTCCAGCGCGCCGACCTCGTCCGCACCGTCACCGGGGCGCTGGCCGACAGCGGTCTCGACCCGCTGCTGCTGGAACTGGAGCTGACCGAATCGATGCTGATCCAGAACACCGAACTGGTGATGGACAATCTGCGCCGGATCAAGGCGATGGGCGTGCAGGTGTCGATCGACGATTTCGGCACCGGCTATTCCAACCTGTCCTATATCGGCCGCCTGGCGGTGGACAAGCTGAAGATCGACCGCAGCTTCGTCGCCGACCTCACCGGCAGCCACGACAGCGCCAGGATCACCACCGCCGTCATCCAGATGGCCCACGGCCTGAACCTGAACGTCGTGGCGGAGGGCGTGGAGGATGCCGAAACGCTGGAGGCCCTGCGCCGGATGGGCTGCGATGTCGCCCAGGGCTATTTCCTCGGCCGCCCCGGCCCGGCCGAGGCGGTGGAACGCGCCGCCCGGCAGGCGAGCCCGTTCAAGGTCGGAGCCTGAACTGGCGGCGCCCTTACAGTCCCTTCGCCAAGGCGACGAGTTGGTCGAGCGCGGCTCCCCACCCCTGGTGGAAGCCCATCTCCTCGTGCCGCGTCTTGGCCGCTTCGTCCTTGTGGTAAGCGATGGCGGTATAGAGTGTGCCGCCGGCCGTCGGCTCTATGGTGACCGAAGCGGTCATGAATCCGCCGCCGGTGGGACGGAACCCCGGCCCGAGCGCGTCGGTGAAGACCAGAAGCCTTTCCGGCTCCACCGCCAGGAAGCAGCCGGTGCTGTCGTTCCTCTCGCCGTTCGGCCCCTCCATCACGGTGCGGAACTTGCCGCCGGGCCGCAGGTCGATCTCACAGGCGGTGGTCCGCCAGGGAGCCGGCGTGAACCACTTCATCAGCAGCTCCGGTTCGGTCCAGGCCCGCCAGACCAGCTTCGGCGGAACCGCGACCTCACGCTTCAGTTCAAGGTCGAGCTGCGGATTGAAAGACGCTGCGGTGAAAGCGGTCATGGGGTCTCGTCCTCCCGTTTGTTCAGGTCCAGCACCAGGCTGTCCAGTTGATCGAGCCGCTTGGTCCAGAGGTTCCGCTGGGCTTCGAGCCAGCTTTCCGCAGCCGCCAGCGCCTCCGGCTTCAGCGTGCAGGTGCGCACCCGGCCAACCTTCCGCGTCACGACGAGTCCGCTGTCCTCCAGCATCTTCAGATGCTGGAGAAAGCTCGGCAGAGCCATCTCGAAAGGCTTCGCAAGATCGCTGACCGATGCCGGGCCGCGTCCAAGCGCCTGGATAACCGCCCTTCGCGTGGGATCCGCCAGCGCGCGAAATGTCATGTCGAGTGCCGCATCCATGACGGCACCCTACCGGCAGTCAAAACTTAGGTCAACGCCTAACTATTGGGCTCAGGCCGCGCCGTTCGCCACATGCAGGCTGATCACCCCGGCGACGATCAGGCCGATCCCCACCACCTTCATCACCGTCAGCGATTCCCCGAACACGAACACGCCGATGGCGGCGATGGCCGCGGTGCCCGCCGCCGACCAGATGGCGTAGGCGATGCCGACCTCGATTGTGCGCAGCGCCTTGGCCAGCAGCAGGAAGGCGACGCCATAGCACAGCACCACCACCGCAGCGGGGACGAGCCGCGTCATGCCGTCCGACATCTTCATCGCGGAGGTGCCGACGATCTCGAACAGGATCGCCACCCCCAGATACAGCCAGCTCATCGCCGTCAAATCCCGACCATTCCCGCGAAGCCGATCCCGCGGGCGGCGCAGGATGGACCGGGCGGAAGGACGCCGCAAGAGCATCCGGCTCGCCCGGCACCGCACGTCCCACGGTTGACGCCACGCCCGGCGGGCCCTAGGGTCTTTGCCCTCATTCCTTGACTTTATCTATCTGGTTTCGAAAGGGTCCGACGATGACCGGCGAACGGGATCTGGCGTTGCAGGCGAAGGCATGGCCGTTCGAGGAGGCGCGCAAACTGGTCGCGCGCTTCGCGAAAGCGCCGCCCGCCAAAGGCTATGTCCTGTTCGAGACCGGCTATGGTCCGTCGGGCCTGCCGCATCTCGGCACCTTCGGCGAGGTGGCGCGCACCAGCATGGTGCGCCACGCCTTCCAGACCATGAGCGACATTCCGACCAGGCTGTTCTGCTTCTCGGACGACATGGACGGGTTGCGCAAGGTTCCCGACAACATCCCCAACAAGGAGATGGTGGCGGCCAACCTCGGCAAGCCGCTGACCCAGGTGCCCGATCCCTTCGGCACCCATGACAGCTTCGGCGCCCACAACAACGCCCGGCTGCGCGCCTTCCTCGACAGCTTCGGCTTCGAGTACGAGTTCCAGTCCTCCACCGACTGGTACAAGTCCGGCCGCTTCGACGAGGCGCTGCTCGGCATCCTGCGCCATTACGACGAGGTGATGGCGGTGATGCTGCCCACCCTCGGGGCCGAGCGTCAGGCGACCTACAGCCCCTTCCTGCCGATCTCCCCCTCCACCGGCCGGGTTCTTCAGGTTCCGATGCTGGAGCGCAACGTCGATGCGGGCACCATCGTCTTCGAGGACGAGGACGGCAAGAAGGTGGAGCTTCCCGTCACCGGCGGCCATGTGAAGCTGCAGTGGAAGCCCGACTGGGGCATGCGCTGGTTCGGCCTGGGCGTCGATTACGAGATGTACGGCAAGGACCTGATCCCGTCGGCCGAGCTGGCCGGCAAGATCTGCAAGATCCTCGGCGGCACCCCGCCGGAGGGCTTCAATTACGAACTGTTCCTCGACGACAAGGGCCAGAAGATCTCCAAGTCGAAGGGCAACGGCCTGACGATGGAGGAATGGCTGGCCTACGCGCCGCAGGAAAGCCTCGCCCTCTACATGTTCCAGAAGCCGAAGTCGGCCAAGCGCCTGTATTTCGACGTCATTCCGCGCGCCGTCGACGAATACCTCACCTTCGTCGACAAGGTGCATGGCGAGGAGCCGGCGAAGAAGCTGGAGAACCCGGCCTGGCACATCCACAACGGCAAGCCGCCGGCGGTGCGGTCCGACGTGTCCTTCAACCTGCTGCTCAACCTGGCCGGCGCCGCCAACGCAGAGACCAAGGAGACCATGTGGGGCTTCATCCGCCGCTACGCGCCGGATGCCACGCCGGAGAACAGCCCCTTCCTGGACAGCATGGTCGGCTACGCCGTGCGCTACTACCAGGACCAGGTGAAGCCGACCAAGCGGTTCCGCGCCCCCACCGATGCCGAACGCGCCGCCCTGCAGGACCTGCTGGTCAAGCTGGACGGCCTGCCGGCCGACGCCCGCGCCGACACCATCCAGAACGAGGTGTTCGAGGTGGGCAAGACCCATGGCTTCACCGAACTGCGGGCATGGTTCCAGGCGCTGTACGAAGTGCTGCTGGGCCAGACCACCGGGCCGCGCATGGGCTCCTTCATCCAGCTCTACGGCATCGACGAGACCAAGGCGCTGATCCGCGAGAAGCTGGCGGGCTGATCCCGTCCTTTCCATTCGGATGAAATAGGGGGCGTCGAAAGGCGCCCCCATTTTCATTTGCGAACCATTGCGAATGGCATTGCTTTCGGAATTGATGGTTCGTCTGACGCACGACTCCCGAATTGGTCACGAAATAAGCGAAGGCCTGCATTTCCGCCCATATGTTGGGCTACTCAAACTATGTTCCATACCTCGCTATGCGGACATCGCACCGCACCAATTCGAAAACCGTGGTACCGCTAACAAGGCCGCGGCCTTACACTCCGTCCCGTTACTGCATTTTGCAGTGCGTTTCCTCCCTAGACTAAAGGCCGCGCCCGCATGGGCTGCGGCCTTTTTTTTGGCCGGGTCGGCACGGTGCGCCCTTGCGGTGCGCGGGATGTCACGGGCTCGGCCATGGCCGTATTAGGGAGCCGTTAACCTGGATGGCGTTTCGATGGCAGGGACGCTCCCGCCACCGCCCTCGCCTCCCCCAAGCGGCGACCCTAAGCGGCGGCCCAACCCGAAGGTTCCCGGTCCGGTGACAACCCGGCGCTCCCCATCCGGCCCCTCCCCCGATCTCCCGCCGGAGACGGATGGCGGAGTCGCGCCCGAGTTGATGGACTATCTGTTCGCCGAGTCGCCGGACGGCACGCCGCCTGCCGCCCCCATTCCCGCACAGCCCGGCCGCAGCGTCGCCCGTCAGGTCGGCGACGTGCTGGTCGAGTCGCGGCTGGCCGGCATGGGCGATGCCGACGTCCGCTCCATGCTGGCGCGCAAGCTCTGCCGCCTGTTGCCCGACCTGCCGCCGGGCGGGGCCGACACCGTCAGCACCGTCGCCCTGCGCGCACTGGAACAGCTGGCCCGCGACCACATCGTCCGCGTGCGCGAGGCGCTGGCGACCGCGATCAAGGACATCGCCTGCGCCCCCCCGTCGGTGGTGGCGACCCTGGCGCGCGACGTCGAGCGGTCGGTGGCCGAGCCGGTTCTGCGCTGCTGCGCCGCGCTCAGCGACGAGGATCTGCTGGACATCGTCGCCGCGGCGCCCGCCGGCTGGGCGCTGTCGGCCATTGCGCGGCGCCACAGCATCGGTGCCGCCCTGTCCGACGCCATCGCCGGCAGCGGCCATGCCGAGGCGACCGGCATCCTGCTGGACAACAGCGGAGCGGTGATCGCCGAACCGACTCTGGAATCGCTGGTGGAACGGTCCGCCCATCATCCCGACTGGCGGGAAAAGCTGGCCCGCCGCCCCGCCCTGCCCCGCCGGCTGGCGCTGCGGCTGGCGGATTTCGTCGATCTGGCGGTGGTGGAGCATCTGCACCGCCGTCCCGATTTCGACGACGCCACGGTGGCGGAGATCGCCGCCGCCACCCGCCGCCGCATCGACTGGGCCGAAGCCCCGGAAGCCTCCGAGTCGCCGGAGCGCCGCGCCGTCCGCCTGCACCGGCTGGGCAAGCTGGACGAGACCGCTCTGGGCGACGCCATGTCATGGAACGAGACCGGGTTCGTCCGGGCGGCGCTGACGCTCCGCGCCCGCGTGGCGCCGGAGGTCGTGGATCTGATCCTGGACTCCCACGACCCGCAGGCGGTAACGGCGCTGGTCTGGCGTGCCGGCCTGTCGATGCGCTGCGCCATGCAGATCCAGACCCGCGCCGCCGGCATCCACCCGCGCGCCATGCTGAACGCCCGGCAGGGCAGCGGCTTCCCGCTCTCCCCCGCCGAGATGGCCCGCCATCTGGAACGCTACGGCATAGGGCCGTAAGGAAACCGCGACCGCCGCACCCGGCGATCGTCGCCCTCTCCCGCCGTGGGAGAGGAAGTCATACGCAAAAGCCCCTTACTGCACGCCCCCGCGCGGCATCGGCTGGCGCGGCGTGGCACGGCCGGTGTGCGGAACCGGGGTGTCGGGCGTGACCTCCCTGTAATAGGGGCCGCGGTCGGTCGGGCCTTCCATCGCCTCGGCCGGGGTGACGATCTGCTCGCCGGTGCCGGCGTCGAAGGCGATCAGCGGCAGATCGCGCACCTTGAGGCAGGTCTCGCGCTTGGCCGCCATCTCCGGCGACTCCGTCCCGGTCAGCGCCACCAGCGGCAGCACCCACTTCGCCTGCTCGTTGGCCGGGATGGAGGTGTAGACGTAGTTGGCCAGCGGCTGGCAATAGACGATGCTGGTTTCCGTCAGGGCGTTGGTGATCGGAGCGGCGGCGAGGCCGGCGGCGTAATCGCCGACCGTCTGCGCCTGGGCGCCGCCGGCGGCCAGGGCCCCGGCGAGGCCGGCGCCGAGCGCCAGCGACATGGTCAGACCGGGAATGAAACGGGCCACGAGCTTGGCCATCAGCGCTCTCCTTCGACCATATTCGAACAAGGTAAGGACCGGACGCGAACCATACGTATAAAGCTGAACGCTCCGGGCATTGGAAGGGATCATCGGGGGTGCGACGCAAAGCTGCAATGCCCGGCTTGCAGTCATGCTTGCCCTCCGCGACAAAACGCGCTACCTACGCTTCCGAAATCTCGGGGCGCTGGATCCCTAAGACGTTAGAATGACCAACGGTTCTAGTCTCCCGCTGAATGGGGGACGCTCAAACGTTTTAGGGAACGCTCCATGGCTCGCAAGAAGATTGCGCTCGTCGGTGCCGGCCAGATTGGCGGCACGCTGGCTCTGCTCGCCGCTCAGAAGGAACTGGGCGACGTCGTCCTGTTCGACATCGCCGAAGGCATGCCGGCCGGCAAGGCGCTGGATCTCGCCGAAACCTCCCCGGTCGAGGGCTTCAACGCCAGCCTGACCGGCGGCAACGACTACTCGATCATCGAGGGCGCCGACGTCGTGATCGTCACCGCCGGCATCCCGCGCAAGCCGGGCATGAGCCGCGACGACCTGATCGGCATCAACAGCGGCGTCTGCAAGACCGTCGGCGAAGCCATCGGCAAGTACGCCCCGAACGCCTTCGTCATCGTCATCACCAACCCGCTCGACGTGATGGTGTGGGTGCTGCAGCAGGCGTCCGGCCTGCCGCCGGAGCGCGTGGTCGGCATGGCCGGCGTGCTCGACTCGGCCCGTTTCCGCTACTTCCTGGCCGAAGAGTTCAACGTCTCGGTCGAGGACGTCACCGCCTTCGTGCTGGGCGGCCACGGCGACACGATGGTCCCGCTGGTGCGCTACTCCACCGTCGCCGGCATCCCGCTGCCGGATCTGGTCAAGATGGGCTGGACCACGCAGGAGAAGCTGGACGCCATCGTTCAGCGCACCCGTGACGGCGGCGCCGAGATCGTCAAGCTGCTGAAGACCGGCTCGGCCTTCTACGCCCCGGCCGCCTCCGCCATCCAGATGGCCGAGTCCTACCTGAAGGACCAGAAGCGCGTCCTCCCGGTCGCCGCACACCTGAGCGGCCAGTATGGCCAGGACGACCTCTACGTCGGCGTCCCCGTGATCATCGGCGCCGGCGGCGTCGAGAAGATCATCGAGATCGAGCTGAACGACGAAGAGAAGGCGATGTTCCAGAACTCCGTCGACGCGGTGAAGACGCTGGTCGACGTCGTGAAGAAGCTGGACGCCGAGAAGTCCGCTTCCTAAGGACCGATCGCGCGTTCTCCGGCGCCCTCCCGGCCCGTTTTCCGGGTCGGGAGGGCGCCGGTGGTGCGCCCGTCTTGTCCTTCAGTCGACCCGTTCTCGTCAGCCGAACCAAAAAACAGATGGACGCCCGATGAACATCCATGAGTACCAGGCGAAAAGCCTGCTGAAGAAGTACGGCGTCGCGGTTCCCCGCGGCGGCGTGGCCTACACCCCGCAGGAGGCCGAGACGGTCGCCCGCGAGCTGGGCGGTCCGGTCTGGGTCGTGAAGTCCCAGATCCATGCCGGCGGCCGCGGCGCCGGGCGCTTCAAGGACAACCCCGAAGGCAAGGGCGGCGTCCGCGTCGTCAAGTCGATCGAGGACGTCGGCAAGAACGCCGCCGAGATGCTGAACCACGTTCTCGTGACGAAGCAGACCGGCGCGGAAGGCCGCGAGGTCAAGCGCCTCTACATCGAGGAAGGCGCCGACATCAAGCGCGAGCTGTATCTCGGCATGCTGATCGACCGCGCCACCGGCCGCGTGACGATCATGGCCTCGACCGAAGGCGGTATGGAGATCGAAGAGGTCGCCCACAACACGCCGGAGAAGATCATCAAGGTCGCCGTCGACCCGGCCACCGGCATCCAGGGCTTCCACACCCGCAAGGTCGCCTTCGCCCTGGGCCTGGAAGGCAAGCAGGTCGGCGCCGCAGCCAAGTTCATCCAGGCCGCCTATCAGGCCTTCATCGACCTGGACTGCGCCATCGTCGAGATCAACCCGCTGATCGTCACCGGTTCGGGCGACATCCTGGCGCTCGACGCCAAGATGAACTTCGACGACAACGCGCTGTTCCGCCACAAGGACGTGGAAGAGCTGCGCGACGAGGCCGAGGAAGACCCGTCGGAGATCGAGGCGGCCAAGCACAGCCTCAACTACGTCAAGCTCGACGGCAACATCGGCTGCATGGTGAACGGCGCCGGCCTGGCGATGGCCACCATGGACATCATCAAGCTGTATGGCGGCGAGCCGGCCAACTTCCTCGACGTCGGCGGCGGCGCCACGAAGGAGCGCGTCACCGCGGCCTTCAAGCTGATCCTGTCCGACAGCAACGTCGAAGGCATCCTGGTCAACATCTTCGGCGGCATCATGCGCTGCGACGTGATCGCCGAGGGCGTCGTCGCCGCGGCCCGCGAAGTGCACCTGCACGTTCCGCTCGTGGTGCGCCTGGAAGGCACCAACGTCGATCTGGGCAAGAAGATCCTGGCCGAATCCGGCCTGCCGATCCTCTCGGCCGACAACCTCGCCGATGCCGCCGAGAAGGTGGTCAAGGCCGTGAAGGAGGCCGCGTAACATGGCTGTTCTCGTCGATAAGAACACGAAGGTGATCTGCCAGGGCTTCACCGGAGCCCAGGGCACCTTCCACTCCGAGCAGGCCATCGCCTACGGCACCAAGATGGTCGGCGGCGTCACGCCCGGCAAGGGCGGCGGCAAGCACCTCGACCTGCCGATCTTCGACACCGTGTCGGAAGCGGTCGAGAAGACCGGGGCCAACGCCTCGGTGATCTACGTGCCGCCGCCGTTTGCGGCCGACGCGATCCTGGAGGCGATCGACGCCGAGATCCCGCTGGTGGTCTGCATCACCGAAGGCATCCCGGTGCTGGACATGGTCCGCGTCAAGCGCGCGCTCGACGGCTCCAAGACCCGCCTGATCGGGCCGAACTGCCCCGGCATCATCACGCCGGACGAGTGCAAGATCGGCATCATGCCGGGCCACATCCACAAGCGCGGCAAGATCGGCATCGTCTCGCGCTCGGGCACGCTGACCTATGAGGCCGTCGCGCAGACCACGGCGGCCGGCCTGGGCCAGACCACCTGCATCGGCATCGGCGGCGACCCGGTCAACGGCACCAACTTCGTCGACAGCCTGGAGCTGTTCGTGAAGGACCCGGAGACCGAGGGCATCATCATGATCGGCGAGATCGGCGGCGACGCCGAAGTCCGCGGCGCCGAGTTCATCAAGGCGTCGGGCACGAAGAAGCCGGTCGTCGGCTTCATCGCCGGCCGCACGGCTCCTCCGGGCCGCCGCATGGGCCATGCCGGCGCGGTGATCTCCGGCGGCAACGATACCGCCGACTTCAAGATCGACTTCATGAAGTCGGTCGGCATCGCCGTCGCCGACAGCCCCGCCAGCCTGGGCTCCACCATGCTGAAGGTGTTCAAGGGCTGACCGCCTGCGGGCGTCGCCTCGCGGCGGCGCCCGCGGCCTCGTCGCGCCTTCGAGGAAGAGGAAGGCGGGCGGGACGCTCCGGCGCCCCTCCCGCCGCCCCTCCCCCTCCGGGCGCGGCCCTCTTGGACGGACGGTCCTGGGGACCCATATGCAAGCGTCGACGGTGCGTTTCCGCGCCGCCGGCCTTCGTCGTCGGCGCTCATCCGTCGGCGTTTGCACATGGGGATCCAATCCCGTCCCCTTCATCCACACGAAATTCTCCCACAGGGACCCGGGTCCACGCCCGAGGTGAAACCATGTCGGCAAATCTGGAACAGACCTCGTTCCTCTTCGGCTCGAACGCCGGTTACGTCGCCGAACTCTATGCTCGCTTCCTCTCCGATCCGGCCGCGGTCGATCCCAGCTGGAACAGCTTCTTCCAGGATCTGGACGAGGATTCGCGCGCCGTCCTGGACGAGCTGCGCGGCGCGTCCTGGACCGTGTCCGATCTGGAGGACCCCAAGGCCAAGCGCGACCCGGTCGCCGAGAGCTTCATCGTCGGCACACCGAACGGCGCGGCCGTCGGCAATGGCGCCGCCGCCGCGATGAGCGGGCCGGGCAACGGCGCGATGCTGGCCCACGCCCAACAGGTCTACGGCGGCATCAGCCCGCAGCAGCTGCGCGCCGCCACGCTGGACAGCATCCGCGCCCTGATGCTGATCCGCGTCTTCCGCGTCCGCGGCCACATGAACGCGCATTTCGACCCGCTGGGCCTGGAAAAGCGCGAGCCGCACCCGGAACTGGATCCGGCGACCTACGGCTTCGGCCCCGGCGATCTCGACCGTCCGATCTTCCTGAACTACTCGCTGGGCCTGGAAACGGCGACCCTGCGCCAGATCCTCGAAATCCTGCACAAGACCTATTGCGGGACGATCGGCGTCGAGTTCATGCACATCCAGGATCCGGAAGAGAAGGCCTGGATCCAGGAGCGCATCGAGGGCGGCCGCAACCACACCGACTTCACGGTGAACGGCAAGCGCGCCATCCTGGAGCGTCTGACCGCGGCCGAGGGCTTCGAGAAGTTCCTGCAGCTGAAATACACCGGCACCAAGCGCTTCGGCCTTGAGGGCGGCGAGTCGATGATCCCCGCGCTGGAGCAGATCCTGAAGCGCGGCGGCCAGCTCGGCCTCCGGGAAGTCGTCGTCGGCATGGCCCACCGCGGCCGTCTGAACGTGCTGACCAACTTCATGGGCAAGCCCTTCTCCGCCGTCTTCTCGGAGTTCCAGGGCAACCCGTCGAGCCCCGAGGACGTGCAGGGCTCCGGCGACGTGAAGTACCACCTCGGCACCTCGTCGGACCGCGACTTCAACGGCAACATCGTCCACCTGTCGCTGACCGCCAACCCGTCCCACCTGGAATGGGTCAACCCGGTCGTGCTGGGCAAGGTGCGCGCCAAGCAGCAGCAGCGCCGCGACCTGGAGCGCGAGCAGGTGATGGGCGTGCTGATCCACGGCGACGCCGCCTTCGCCGGCCAGGGCATCGTGGCCGAGACGCTGGGCCTGTCGGAGCTGCGCGGCTACCGCACCGGCGGCACCATGCACTTCATCATCAACAACCAGATCGGCTTCACCACCAACCCGACCTATTCGCGGTCGGGCGTGTACTGCTCCGACATGGCCAAGATGGTGCAGGCGCCGATCTTCCACGTGAACGGCGACGATCCCGAAGCCGTCGTGCATGTCAGCCGCATCGCCATCGAGTTCCGCCAGAAGTTCAAGCGGGACGTCGTGATCGACATGGTCTGCTACCGCCGCCACGGCCACAACGAGGGCGACGAGCCGGGCTTCACCCAGCCGATCATGTACAAGAAGATCCGTGCCCACGCGACCACGCGCGAGCTGTACGCCAAGCAGCTGGTCGAAGAGAACGTGATCACCCAGGCCGAGAGCGACCAGATCACCCAGGACTTCATGAAGAAGCTGGAGGGTGAGTTCGAGGCGTCCAGCACCTACAAGCCGAACAAGGCCGACTGGCTGGAAGGCAAGTGGGCCGGCCTGCAGGCGCAGGGCGCCGATTCGCCCCACCGCGGCGAGACCGGCGTGGACATCGACAAGCTGAAGCAGATCGGCTTCAAGCTCTGCGAGTACCCGAAGGACTTCGCGATCAACTCCAAGATCGCGCGCCAGCTGGAAGCCAAGAAGAAGACGCTCGAATCGGGCGAGGGCATCGACTGGGCGACCGCCGAGGCGCTGGCCTACGGCACGCTGGTCGCCGAGGGCACCGGCGTCCGCCTGTCGGGCCAGGATTCCGGCCGCGGCACCTTCTCGCACCGCCATGCGGTGATGTACGACCAGAACACCGAAGACAAGTACATCCCGCTCTGCCACGTCAGCCCGGACCAGGCGACCTTCGAGGTCCATGACAGCCCGCTGTCGGAAGCCGCCGTCGTCGGCTACGAGTACGGCTATTCGCTGGCCGAACCGCACAATCTGGTGCTGTGGGAGGCGCAGTTCGGCGATTTCGCCAACACCGCGCAGACCATCATCGACCAGTTCATCTCGTCGGGCGAGTCCAAGTGGCTGCGCATGTCCGGCCTGGTGATGCTGCTGCCGCACGGCTACGAGGGCCAGGGTCCGGAGCACTCCTCCGCCCGTCCGGAACGCTTCCTGCAGATGTGCGCCGAGGACAACTGGCAGATCTGCAACGTGACGACGCCGGCCAACCTGTTCCACGTCTTCCGCCGCCAGATCCGCCGCAGCTTCCGCAAGCCGCTGGTCCTGTTCACGCCGAAGTCGCTGCTGCGCCACAAGCTGTGCATCTCCGACCTGTCGGAGATGGGACCGGGCAGCAGCTTCCACCGCGTGCTGGGCGAGACCGCGAACGATCTGGCCGCCAACGACAAGATCCGCCGCATCGTCGTCTGCTCCGGCAAGGTCTATTACGACCTGCTGCAGGAGCGCATGAGCCGCGGCATCAAGGACGTGGTCATCCTGCGCCTGGAGCAGCTCTATCCGTTCCCGAAGGACGCTCTGGCGGCCGAGTTCGCCAAGTATCCGAACGCCGAGCTGGTCTGGTGCCAGGAAGAGCCGGAGAACCAGGGCGCCTGGCTGTTCGCCGACCGCCGCCTGGAGGCCGTGCTGAAGGACATCGGCCACAAGGCCGGCCGTCCGTCCTATGTCGGCCGCCCGGCCACCGCCTCGCCGGCGACCGGCCTGCTGAAGCGTCACAACCAGGAGCAGGCCAAGCTTCTGGATCAGGCCCTGACGGTCCGCTAATCATCACCCAAGCGAACAAGAAGACGAACGAGGATAACAATGGCTACCGACATCAAGGTCCCCACGCTGGGTGAGTCCGTCTCCGAGGCGACGGTCGCCCGCTGGCTGAAGAAGGCCGGCGAGGCCGTCGCCATGGACGAGGCGCTGGTCGAGCTGGAGACCGACAAGGTCACGCTTGAGGTGAACGCGTCCGCCGCCGGCGTCCTGGCGGAAATCGTCGCTCCGGAAGGCGCGAACGTCGAGGTCGGCGCCCTGCTGGCCGTCATCAACGAGGGCGCCAGCGCCGGTGCCGCCCCGGCTGCCGGCGCTCCGGCCGCCGCTCCGGCCGCTGCGCCGGCTCCCGCCGCTGCCGCCCCGGCCCCGGCCGCCGCCGCCGCCGCGCCGGGCAACATCGCCGCTTCCGGCCCGGCCGCCCGCAAGCTGGCCGACGAGAAGGGCGTGGACACGTCCTCCATCGCCGGTTCGGGCAAGGACGGCCGCATCACCAAGGGCGACGTGCTCGCCGCCCCGGCCGCCAAGCCGGCCGCTCCGGCCCCGGCTCCGGCGCCGAAGATGGTGTGGGCCGCCGGCACCCAGGGCGACCGCCCGCGCGCCGCGCAGGAAGAGCGCGTCCGCATGACCCGCCTGCGCCAGCGCATCGCCGAGCGTCTGAAGGAGGCCCAGAACACCGCCGCCATGCTGACCACCTTCAACGAGGTGGACATGTCGGCGGCGATCGCCCTGCGCGCCGAATACAAGGATTATTTCGAGAAGCGCCACAAGGTGCGGCTCGGCTTCATGTCCTTCTTCGTCAAGGCCGCCGTCCAGGCCCTGAAGGAGATCCCGGCCGTCAACGCCGAGATCGACGGCACCGACATCGTCTACAAGAACTACTATGACATCGGCGTCGCCGTCGGCACGCCGCAGGGTCTGGTGGTTCCGGTCGTCCGCAACGCCGACCAGCTGGACTTCGCCGGCGTCGAGGGCACCATCGCCGCTCTCGGCAAGAAGGGCCGCGACGGCAAGCTGTCGATGGACGAGCTGACCGGCGGCACCTTCACCATCTCCAACGGCGGCGTCTACGGCTCGCTGATGTCGACCCCGATCATCAACCCGCCGCAATCGGCCATCCTCGGCATGCACAAGACGATGGACCGCGCGGTCGTCGTCGGCGGCAAGATCGAGGTCCGCCCGATGATGTATCTGGCGCTGTCCTACGACCACCGCATCATCGACGGCAAGGAAGCGGTCACCTTCCTCGTCCGCATCAAGGAGCTGATCGAGGATCCGCGCCGCCTGCTGCTGGATGTCTGATCAAAGCGGCCGGGGGAGGGCGAACCCCTCCCCTGGACCCATCCGTCCGGGAGCCAAGGTTCCCGGACCCCTGAGGGGGCGCCGCAAGGCGCCCTTTTCTTTTGCCGGCCCGCCGACCTCGGACAGCACAAAACGCTTCGATACAACCGAAACATAAGTTCAACCCTTGATAACAATCGCACCGGTGCGTTGACACCTTGCCGACGGTGAGTTTGTCTCAACTCCCCGCAATCGATGCAGAGCGTCATGATGTCGGTCAAAATCCTCGATCTCGCCGTTGCTGCGAACACCGTCTACAACTTCTACAAGGGCCGTGGAAACGACAAGGCGGCCTCTGAAAAGGCCGGTGCGTTGAGCAGGATGCCGACCGACTTCGCCGTCGTCCATGCGATGGAGAGCATCGATGACGGCTTCTTCGGCGCGGTCTACCGGTCCGAGAAATCCAAACAATACATCGTCGCCTATCGCGGGACGGCGGTGGATGACGGCAAATCCGGCCAGATGGTCGGCAAGTCGAACCTCAAAACGGATGTTGGCCTCTACGCCATAGAAAGGCTGCCGACCGGCATCCGCTTCGCGAAACTCCTGCTGGAGCAAGCCCAGGTCCTTTTCGGGGGCGGCCAGCCGATCCTGTGCGGCCATTCCCTGGGTGGCGCCATCGCCACCATCGTCGCGGTGGAAACGGGGTTCCCCTGTTGCGCCTTCAACGCCCCGACCGTTTCCAAGATGGTGCGCGGCGGCATAATCCACGGCCCCTATGTCCGGGTGCACAGCAGCGGAATGGACAGGGTCGAAAGCAACATCCTCAACTTCAACATGAAGTGGGATCCGGTCAGCAAATCCTCCCAGGCTGTCGGCAAGGTCATCCAGGTCAGCGGCGCTCCGCTGCTGAAGGCCCACTCAATGGACGTCATGATCGATGTTCTGAAGAAGAGCAGCTACGGCCGGCAGAACTTCGACGATGCCTTGCGCACCGCTCCCGCTCCCAAGGGAAGGTAACACCCTCCTCGCTCCTCCCGCCCTGCCCGCCCCCGCAATCCGCCCCGTAGCCCTCCCCGGCTGCGGGGCGTTTTCGTTCGGCCCCTGCCACCTCGAAAGTTTGCGCAAGCAACAGTTCGCGTCGCGCTCAAATCTTCTTGCAAAGTCGTGGCATCTGGTATACCGTATCGATAATGTCAGTGCGGCACGGCTTTCGGGCCATGACGCACCGGCTCCCCCGGCGCCCAATCCAAGAGGGGGCGAGCGCCAAGGAGATCGACATGGAACAGACGGCAGCAGCGGGTTCTCCCGCGGTTGTTGATTGCGAGCAGCTGGTGTCGGTGATCGGGGATGCGGTCATCGTGTCCGATCCGGCTGGAGCCATCACCCTATGGAATGCGGCGGCGGAGCGGATGTTCGGCTTCACCCCCGACGAGGCGATGGGCAAGTCGCTCGACATCATCATTCCGGAACGCCAGCGGCAACGCCACTGGGACGGCTACGAGAAGACCATGGCCACGGGCGAAACCCGCTACGGGCACGATCTTCTGCGGGTCCCGGCGGTCCACAAGGACGGGCACAGCCTGTCGATCGCCTTCACCGTCGCGCTGTTGCGCGGGACCCACGGTGCGGCGACCGGCATCGTCGCCGTGGTGCGGGACGAAACCGACCGCTGGACCGAAGAGCGGAAGCTGCGCCGCCGCCTTGCGGAACTCGAAGCGGCCGCAACCACAGCCGGCTGATCCGGTCCTCCTTTCCAGCCCCCCTCACAGATCCGCCGGATTCCGGCTCATCGGATTTCGGCGGACATCGAACACCGGCCGGCCATCGGCCTTGGCGCCTCCATTCTTCGGGCGTCGGCCGGCCGGACAGCAGCGCAAGCAGAAGCACGTCCTCGGGACAAACGGTAACAACGCGAATAAAGGGAGTGTTGCAGTCATGACCAAGCCGCTTGAAGGCATTAAGATCATCGACTTCACCCATGTGCAGGCCGGCCCCGCCTGCACGCAGCTTCTGGCCTGGTACGGCGCGGACGTGATCAAGGTCGAACGTCCGGGTGCCGGCGATGTCACCCGCAGCCAGCTGCGCGACATCCCGGGCGCCGACGCGCTCTATTTCACCATGCTGAACAGCAACAAGCGCTCCCTCACCCTGGACACCAAGACCGCCGAGGGCAAGGAAGTCCTGGAGCGTCTGATCAAGGAATCCGACGTCCTGGTGGAGAACTTCGGCCCAGGCGCTCTCGACCGCATGGGCTTCAGCTGGGAGCGCATCAAGGAACTGAACCCCGGCATGATCGTCGCTTCGGTCAAGGGCTTCAGCGACGGCCACCATTACCAGGACCTGAAGGTCTATGAGAACGTCGCCCAGTGCGCCGGCGGTGCGGCCTCCACCACCGGTTTCTGGGACGGCCCGCCGACCGTGTCCGCCGCCGCCCTCGGCGACAGCAACACCGGCATGCATCTCGCCATCGGCATCCTCACCGCCCTGATGGCCCGCACCAAGACCGGCAAGGGCCAGAAGGTCGCGGTGTCGATGCAGGACAGCGTGCTGAACCTCTGCCGCGTCAAGCTGCGCGACCAGCAGCGCCTGGATCGCGTCGGCTACCTCGAGGAGTACCCGCAGTACCCGCACGGCAAGTTCACCGACGTGGTTCCGCGCGGCGGCAATGCCGGCGGCGGCGGCCAGCCGGGCTGGGTGCTGAAGTGCAAGGGCTGGGAGACCGATCCCAACGCCTACATCTACTTCACCATCCAGGGCCATGCCTGGGCGCCGATCTGCAAGGCGCTGGGCCGCGAGGAGTGGATCGACGACCCGGCCTACAACACCGCCGAGGCTCGTCAGGACAAGATCTTCGACATCTTCGCGATCATCGAGGATTGGCTGAAGGACAAGACCAAGTTCGAGGCCGTCGACATCCTGCGCAAGTATGACATCCCGTGCGCGCCGGTGCTGTCGATGAAGGAGATCGCCAACGACCCGTCGCTGCGTGCCAGCGGCACGGTTGTTGAGGTCGACCACAAGGTGCGCGGCAAGTACCTGACGGTCGGCAGCCCGATCAAGTTCTCCGACATGACGGTCGAGGTCACCGGCTCCCCGCTGCTCGGCGAGCACACCGACGAGGTGCTGGCTCAGCTCGGCTACAGCAAGGACCAGATCGCGGCCATGCACCAGGCCAAGGTGGTCTGAGGCACATCCCGCGAACTCTCCCTCCCCCGCTCTCGGCCAGCCATGGGCCGGTCCGATCGCAGGGGAGGGTCAGGGTCAGGGTTGGGGCAACATCGATCAGTTGCCACAAAGGAGAACGGCGCCCCATCCGGGCGCCGTTTTCTTTTCCCCCAACCTCCCCCCGGCCCCTGCCCTCACGCCTTTCCGCCGCGGTCCAGATCGTTCAGGATCTCGCCGGCGCGGCTGGTCAGGGTATGGGCCAGCCGGGCGTAACGGCCGTTGCCGGTCGCATGGGCACGGTTGGCCGCTTCCTGGCCCAACTGCGCCAGCTCATGCGCGATTTTCCTGTAGTCGGGCTTCCTGTAATCGGGCTTCCGGTGGTCGGAATTCCGGCGGTCGGGCGACTCGCCCCGCGCCGCGTCCGCTACGGCACGAGCCTTCGAAGGATGATTAGAAGCCACAATCGCCTCACCCGCTGATTGCATCGCGAATGAGCGATCCTGGCATGGCAGGGCATCGGGACCAACTGACGCTTACGTCAGTGAGGACACAGCCTTTGGATGTGTCACTTCCGACCGAGGCGGATAGACCGCCGGGGGCCTGACCCGCCGATCAATCGTCGATCAGCACGTCCAGCGTGGAGCGCACCACCTGCACGATCTCCCCGCCATGGGGCCCGGCGCCCAGGCCGCGGGCGTTCATGATGATCGACAGCTCATGCTCCGTCGTCGGGGCGAAGCGGGCGATTTCCGATACCAGTTCGTCCGACAGCACGGCGTCGCGCGTCACCCCGGCCTGGACCGCGGCCTTGTCGCGCCAGCCGTGCAGCGCGGCGGCGATGGCCGCCTCGATCTGCTGCGACTCCTCCTTGCGGCGGAGATCGGCGAACAGCACCAGCACGCGCCACGCGCCGTCGGCATAGGCCGTATCTATGCGCTGGACCTCCACCGTCCGCAGGAAGGCGGAGAGTTGCGTCTGCGCCTCCTCGGCGTTGGCGTCGGGAATGGTGAAGGTGCGGATTTCGGTGCTCATCGCCAATCCTGCTGTCAGGCTGTCCTGTCGGGCCCGGATCCTACACAGGATTGGTGCGTTCGGCAAACCGCGACCCTGCCGCAGGGGTGTTCCGGCCCCTTGGGGATACCCCCAATTCCCACATGTCGATTCTCCTCCCCCCACGCGTTGTGGAAGAGGCCGGCCGCTCACCCGACGCACCGAGCCGCCGATGCGGGTGCCCGCTAAGAGCGCCCGCCGCATGATCGCAGTGCCCCGAACACCGTGTCATGACCGCCGTGGAGTCCACCGATGTCCGATCCGGAACCGCAAGCCACCCAATCCACAACCAATCAGGCGACAGCCGAAAGCGCCGTCACCGAACCGCGCCGCGGCCCGAGCCGGTGGCGGACGCTGGGCGCCGGGCTTCTGCTGGCGCCGCTGGCCTTGGGGGGATTGGCGGTGCTGGCGGTTCTGTGGGTCGGCACCCTGCTCTATGACCAGCCCTTCGCCTGGTACAACCTGAACCGCATCGATGCGCTGGCCAACCGGGCGGCGCGGACCCCCGATTCGGTGTCGGTGGTGGCGCTGGGCGACACCGCGCTCCGCGACGCCACCCTCGACGAGCGCGGCATGGCGGAGCTTGCCGCCGAGCATGGCGTGCCGAACCTGGAATTCCTGCGCATCGTCCACCGGCAGGCCCAGTTCGCCGATTTCGAGCCGCTGCTCGACCGGCTGATCGCGGTGAAGCCGACGCTGATCCTGCTCGACCGCGGCCTGCTGACCGCCAGCCGCGGCCCGCTCGACGAGTTGGAGCGCTATGGCCACGGGTTGATGCGCCTCTACCGCGGCCAGACCCATGTCCAGGATCAGGTGGCGCTGCAATACCGGCGCGACTGCGGCCCTATCCCGTCGGCCTGGCTGACCGGCGGCACGCCCGACGCCGTCACCGGCAGTTCCGCCACGGCACGGCAGTTGCGCGCCTTCATCGACCGCGCCTGGGCCGCCGGCATCCGCGTCGCCCTGATCGAGGTGAACAGCCGTCCCGCCCCGCGCTCCACCGGCCTGATCGCCACCGCGTCGGCCGCCGAACCCGCCGCCGACCCCGCCGCCAAACCCGCCGCCGCCTTGCCGCTGTGGAACTACGCCGTCGGGCGGAACGACGGGCGGGAGGATGGGATGGACGCCGCCTGCGCCGATCGCGAGGCCGGCGCCGTCGGCCGCAACGCCTTCTCGGCCTGGCTGACCGGCGGCATCGCCGGGGCGGTTGCCGGCGCCGAGCCCGACCGCATGCCCGGCGGCACCGGCAGCGATGCTCTCCACAACGCGAAGGTGACGGAAGCGGCATCACTTCCCTGACACCGCGGCGCCTTGATGCCGCACCGCAGCATCCGCGATCTTTCCGCCTTCCGATTAAACCGCTTTTTGTTTATGGTTTTGTGGTCGGGCGAGTCGCAACAGGAGACGGATGCATGGCTTCCATCATGATCAAGAAGGCCGGCGAAGGGCTGGTCTCGCAGGCACACCGCAACGCCGACGTCGGCCCGACCAGCGGCAGCTCGGTCGTTTATGAAATCCAGAACGTGCCGGGCGACGTCAGCGTCGACGACGTGATCGCCGCCTTCAAGACCTACAAGCCGGTCGACAAGGTGTACGAGATCGACTGGTCCACCCTGTCGAAGTAAGCGACTGCCCCGGCGTCCGCCTGCCTTCCCTCCCCTGCGCAAGCGGGGGAGGGTCAGGGGGGCGGCAGGGGACCTACTTCTGCGGCGCCGGATAGCGCTTGGCCCACAGTTCCAGCTGGGCGACATGCTCGGCCTCTTCGGCGGCGAACTCCTCGGCCATCATGCGGACTTCCGAATCGGTGGTGGTCTTCGCCACCTCGGCGTAGAAGGCCTGTCCGCGCCGCTCGCTCTCCAGCGCCAGTTCCAGCGCGTATTCCACCGTCATCAGATAATGCGAGCCTTCCATGGAGGCCGCTTCCGGGCTGTCGCCGTCCGGCCACTGGAAGTCTTCCGGCTTCAGGTCCGGGATCTGGCGGAAGCCCGACCGTTCCCGCGCCTCGGCCAGATGCATGCGCGAGAATTTCGCCATCTGGCCGAAGAAGGCCGCGACCTCCTGGTTGCCATAGGTCTTCATCGCTTCCGACAGGTCGGCGAAGCCGTTGGCGGCGTCCTCCTCCAGCGCGCAGGCGTGGGCGAGGAACAGAGCGGCATCGTGGATATCGGTCATGGATCCCTTTGACGAGCGAATAAACCCGACGACCCCAAAACCATACAGATTTTGCGGTCATCGGTCGCGCACCCTCGCCCCTCCCTCGCCCCTTGCGACCTTTTGGCGCGCGCCGCCCCGTCCGCCTCCCGCAAAGCCCCAGCTTTGGAAAAGCCCGATCTCTCGAAAACCGTTGCCTTTCGCCCCGGTTCGCGGCAGCAGACTCCCCTTCATGAGCAAGCCCGCCTTCCCCGCCCTCCCCATCGACCCCGTCCTCCCCGACCTGTTGCAGGCGCTGGACCGCCGCGGCACCGCCGTTCTCCAGGCCCCGCCCGGCGCCGGCAAGACCACGCGGGTGCCGCTGGCCCTGCTCGACGCCGGTTGGCTGAAGGGCCGCAAGATCCTGGTGCTGGAGCCGCGGCGCCTCGCCGCCCGCGCCGCCGCCCGCCGGATGGCGTCGATGTTGGGGGAGGCGGTGGGCGAGACCGTCGGCTACCGCGTCCGCCTCGACACGAAGGTCGGCCCGAAGACGCGGATCGAGGTGGTGACCGACGGCCTGTTCCTGCGCCAACTGCAAGAGGACCCGGAGCTTCCCGCCGTCGGCGCCGTCCTGTTCGACGAGTTCCACGAGCGCGGCATCGACAGCGACCTCGCCCTTGCCCTGGTGCAGGAGGCGCGCGGCGCGCTGCGCGACGACCTGCGCCTTGTCGTGATGTCGGCGACGCTGGACGCCGCCCCGGTCGCCGCCCTGCTGGCCGACACGCAAGGCCCCGCCGCGATGGTGACCAGCGAGGGCCGCGCCTATCCGGTCGAGACCCGCCATCTCGACGCCCCCGGCCAAGGCACCCGCATCGAGGACGCCGTCGCCGCCGCCGTCCGCCGCGCCCTCCGCGAGGAGTCCGGCAACGCCCTGGTCTTCCTGCCCGGCGTCGGCGAGATCCGCCGTGTCCAGTCCCTGCTCGACCAGTCCGACCTCGGCCCCAACACCATCCTCGCCCCGCTCTATGGCGACCTGTCGGCCGAGGCGCAGGACCGCGCCATCGCCCCCACCCCGCCCGGCCAGCGCAAGATCGTGCTGGCGACCTCCATCGCCGAGACCAGCCTGACCATCGAGGGCATCCGCATCGTGGTGGACAGCGGTCTGATGCGGGTTCCGCGCTTCGACCCGCGCGGCGGCATGACCCGGCTGGCGACGGTGAAGGTCAGCCAGGCCTCGGCCGAGCAGCGCCGCGGCCGTGCCGGCCGTCTGGAACCCGGCGTCTGTTACCGCCTGTGGCCGGAGGCGACGCACAAGGCGCTGGCCCCCTTCACCACACCGGAAATCCAGGACGCCGACCTCGCCCCGCTGGCGCTGGAGCTTGCGGTGTGGGGAGTGTCCGACCCCGCCAGCCTGTCCTGGCTCGACCAGCCGCCCGCCGCGGCGATGGCCCAGGCGCGCGAGCTGCTGACCGGCCTCGGCGCGCTCGACCGGGCCGGCGCGATCACCCCGCACGGCCGCCGCATGGCCGGCTTCGGCGTGCATCCGCGTCTGGCCCACATGATGCTGGCCGGCAAGGCGATGGGTCAGGGCGCGCTCGCCTGTCTGGTCGCGGCTCTGCTGGGCGAGCGCGACATCGTCCGCAGCCAGCCCGGTTTCCGTGACGCCGACCTGCGCCTGCGCGTCGATCTGCTGCGCGGCGAGGAGCGTGGCGGCCAGGGTGCGGCGCGCGGCCTCAGCGTCGACCGCGGCGGGGCGCAGCAGGCGGTGAAGCAGGCGCGGCAGTGGCGGCGGCAGCTCGGCGTGCGCGACGACGACGCGATGGACTCGAACGCCGTTGGCATTCTGGTGGCGCTCGCCTATCCCGACCGCATCGGCCAGCGCCGCCCCGGGAGCCAGCCCGGCGGCGTGGCGGCGCAGTATCGCCTGTCGGGCGGGCGCGGCGCCTATTTCCAGGATGCCGAGCCGCTGTCGGCCGAGGAGTGGCTCGCCATTGCCGACCTCGACGGCGCCGCCCGCGAATCGCGCATCTTCCTGGCCGCCCCGGTCACGCTGGCCGATCTGGAGGAGAGCTTCGCCGACGACATCCGCAGCGAGACCATCGTCGCCTGGGACGCGCGCGAGCAGATGGTGCTGGCGCGGCGGCGGCGCATGCTGTTCGCCCTGATCCTGAAGGACGAGAAGCTGGCCAAGCCGCCGGCCGACGCCATGACCGCCGCGATGATCGAGGGCATCCGCGCCCTCGGCCCCGCCTGCCTGCCCTGGACCGACGAGCTGCGCAAATGGCGCACCCGCGTGATGTTCCTGCGCGCGCGGGAGGGCGACGTATACGACTGGCCCGACCTGTCCGACGCGGCCCTGATGGACGGTCTGGAGGAGTGGCTGGCCCCCTTCCTCGACGGCGTGTCGCGCCGCGCCCATCTGGAACGCATCGACCTGTCGAGCGCCTTGCGCGCCCTGCTGCCCTGGGAGTTGCGGACCCGCTTGGACGCCGAGGCCCCGACCCATGTCGAGGTGCCGAGCGGCTCCCGCATCCCCATCGACTATGACGGCGAGGAGCCGGTGCTGGCGGTCCGCCTGCAGGAGATGTTCGGCTTGGCCCAGACCCCGCGCATCGCCGGCGGCCGGGTCCCGCTTCTGCTGCACCTGCTGTCCCCCGCCCGCCGCCCGGTCCAGGTCACCCGCGACCTCGCGAGCTTCTGGGCCAACGCTTACAAGGCGGTGAAGGCGGATTTGAAGGGCCAGTACCCGAAACACCACTGGCCCGACAACCCGCTGGAAGCCGAGCCGACCGCCAGGGCGAAGCCGAGGGGGCGGTAACGGCAGGCCCCCGCCCCTCCCCTCCGCAAACTTTCCCTCTCCCCCCTGGGGAGAGGGTCAGGGTGAGGGGGCCGCAAAGGCGCCAGCCTTTGCCAGGGGATTGCGAAGGGGCAGCATGCCCCTTGGCGGCGCGCGACAGCACGCCCGACCACCCCCCAACTCCGTCACCCGTGGCGATAATCACCCTCTCCCGCCCCAGGAGAGGGCGGGGACCCGCGCCGAAGGCGTGGGGAGGGTGAGGGGCACCCCAAGACTCCCGAACCGCATTGCCCCTGCACGTCCCCAGCCGAAACCGAACGCAAATGCGGTAGCCGCATCCCCTCGCCAAGCGCATATTAGATGCGCCTCACCGAGAACCACGCCGACGACACACGGAGTCCGACCATGCGGACCTTGCATGATTTGCGCGACGAGATGCTGGCGGTCGCCCAGGGCACCCGCCCGGTTCCCCCGGTGCAGTCCGTGACGGATGGCGAGTCGGTCTCCGGCCTTCTCGGCGTGCTGACCCCGACCAACCGGGCGTTGATGCACCTGATCGCCACCGAACGCCCGGAGGCGGTCTCCCGCCTCGCCCAACTCGCCAACCGCGCCCAGCCCAACGTCTCGCGCGCTCTGCAAGACTTGGCGAAGCACGGTCTGGTGCGACTGGTCCGCGACGGCATAAGCATCCGGCCGGAACTGGTTGCAGCGGAGATTGACGTCGATCTGGTGCGAGGAACTTGCCGGGTGGTGCCGATGGCAGCGGCCGCAAATTGCCAGTAGCCAAATTCTTCTTTATTTCCTCTCGCCTGCACGTCCCAGCCCAGAGTATCCGCATATTGTTTATCTCTTGAATTTCACCATGCAAAACAATAGAAAGAGGATTTAAGTCACCCATTTTTTAAATGCTGCTGACTGATGACATATAGGTGTAGCAGTCAGCAGAAGGAGCGAATGCGAAGGCACGGGCGCTGTTGAACTTGCCTTTCTGTCGGAAAGATTTTCCCTCCATCAGATTTAGAGCGCCTAACAGAACCATCTCTGGACGAAGCGCCAGCAGATGAGGCTGGCCGCGATATGGTGAAAGGCAGTGAAGATGTCGGCGCGCCGTTCGTAGCGGACGGCGATGCGGCGGAAGCGGGCGAACCAAGCGAGCGTACGCTCGACCACCCATCGGTGTCGGCCAAGACGCTCGCTGCTCTCGACGCCACGCCGGGCGATCCGCGGAATGATCGCTCGTTGGCGCAGCGCCTGCCGGCAGTGTGCAAAGTCGTAGCCCTTGTCGGCGTGCAGCTTGGCCGGGCGGCGCCGGGGCCGGCCCGCACACTGGCGGATCGCCGGCACGGCATCGACCAGCGCCTCCAGCAGCTTGCTGTCGTGCCGGTTGGCTGGCGAGATCCTCAGGGCGAGCGGGATGCCGTTAGCATCGACGAGGATGTGGCGCTTGGAGCCCGGCTTGCCGCGATCCGTCGGGTTCGGGCCGGTCTCCTCACCCCCCTTTTTGCCGGGACGCTGGCGCTGTCCACCGCTGCACGATCCCAGTTGATGGCGTTGGCATAGCCGAGCCGGTCGAGCAGCACACGATGCAGCCGTTCCCACACGCCAGCCCGATGCCACTCGTGCAGACGCCGCCAGCAGGTCATCCCCGAGCCGCAGCCCATCTCCACCGGCAGAAGCTCCCAAGGAATACCCGTGCGCAGCACGAATAGGATGCCGGTCAGCGCCGCACGATCGTCCAACCGGGGCCGTCCGCCTTTTGGCTTGGGCGGCTCCGGCGGGATCAGCGGTTCGATGATCGCCCACAAGGCGTCGGAAACAAGAGGGGCTGCCATGCCCCTACCAACCGTTCCTGGCCGGTTTTGTTACGCACTCTAAGTCCCTTATTGAACATCGTTCTGTAAGGGGGGCGATCCATATCTTCCCACAGCTTGCTGATTTCGCGCTTCGCTTGAACAGCCAGATCCACCTCAGGTCGAGAGCATGCTAGAGCAACAGTAGCATCAACCAAACCAAATCGTCTGTCGCCAGTGGGTTCACCTTCGCCTTGCCGGTATTCGTATTCGATACCATCTACGAGCAATTCAGCACGTATACGGTCCTGGTGAGGATCGAGCGCAACAAAATTCCGAGAATCGACTCGGTTCTGTGTATTGGTTGCCCGCGTGACCTCCATCGCGAATTCCTCTGGGCAGTTCTCTAAAGAAATCAGCCGAATTGGAACACGCGCCTGAGCTAACTGTTCTGGACTTATATTGGACAACTCGGTGATAACACCCACAGTCTGCGCGCCATTTACAATAGCCACATCCTCACAGTCAAAAGTGCCTGCATCCCTAGTATTTCCACCAACAGCTCTCTTCTGAATTTTACTACAGAGGGCGGTTATCCCATTGTTAAGGTACCAAAAATTTTGCGGGCTTTTTTTAATTGAATCAGCAATTCCCTCATTAACTGCGGTGCTCGCCCCTAGAAATGTTCTAATGTTTTTGAAGAATATACGATGCCTATGCTTGACTCCCCATTCAGCAACATCACTTGCAGCAACTTGCCCATAAAAAGCCTGATATGGGTTCTTTGTTGCCCCCCAGTCGAATAGCTGTACAGCCAAGTTGACTGGTTCACCACGGCCGCCCTCAGCAACCATAGTGTAGAGATTTTCCTGATGGAGAGACAAAAGGACGGCTACTTCTCCAGTATCATTCAAGCTACTGAGACAGTCACTCAACACCCTATTCGCATGATCCCCTAGGCGGTCACTTCCGGAGTGGGCAGAAATAAGAACAATTCTAGATGCATTATTGATTGCCGCGTCTAGCTCTGCTTGCCGCCTCCGAATCTTATCATTAAAATCTTCAAATTTTGGGGTAAGAAGAGCAAGAACCCCCTTAACGAACTTCAGTGCACCAGCTTCATCAAGAGAACCACTTCCATCATTCGACCACTTTGACTGACACAAATACAATACTTTTTCACCGGCTGAATAGTATATTGCGTCAATGCCATTATCATTGTACCCATCCACAACAGATGTACAGGCAACTTCTGGGGATAGATCTGCTTCATTAGCTATGGCAAAAGCAGAAAGAGCGCGCGTTAATTTTGCATTCTCTTGATCTGCTTGGGAGCGCTTCTCATAATCTGAAATATCGATGTACGGGACGTACCGTTCAAGGAGATGATTCCGAATCTGGCGAAGCTGCACGACACCCATGGAGACCCTCATTTAACGCACGGCTCGTATAATACCATTATCCTGAGTTGTGCCTCTCTGCAAGGTAACATCTTCGATGTTCGCGGGTTAGCGGAGGGTACCGCATACCCAGATAATAACAATCCGCCACCTCCGCACATCCTGCCGAAGCTGCTCCCGATTTTCCTGGAGGCTCAAACTCCTATCCTCGGTCGCCCTACAGCTGCCTTGTCTGGACCAGCCCACGCTCGCCACATATGTTCGGTGACGGAGGTGCCCCATGGCCGATTCCACGACCGCGTTCGAACCGACCGATGACGTTGCACTGACACGCGCCATCGCTGAAGCGCGATCCCAAGTAGCCGCGGGCCAAACGATTCCCCTGCGGGATGTCGCCGACTGGCTCGACAGTTGGGGCACACCCGACGAACAACCAGCCCCATCGCCGCAGTAGACCACACATCAGCCACGCCTTTTCCACGCCCCCCTTACCGCCAACCGCCATTCATGATAGGACTATAAGCCTCAACCGCCCGAGGAGTGTCCTGCATGCATCGCCAACGGTGCCACGCCCCCTTACGCCCGTCCTCCCGCGCACCTGCCCCACCGGATGGAACAGTGAGCAGCCCCCGGAAAACCGTTCCAACCTGTTCCAAACGTTCCATCCGACTCCCGCAAGCCGGGCCGGGCGCCCCGGATGGAACAGTGAACACTCCGCCGAAACCTGTTCCACGATGTTCCACCCACCCACCTCCGCCCCTAAAACGAAACGGCCCCCTTCCTGCGGGAAGAGGGCCGAAATCGTTTCAGCTACCCGAAGCGGCTCAGTCGCGCTTGACCGTGTCGCTGTTCAGCGCGGCCTGAGCGGCGGCGAGGCGGGCGATCGGCACGCGGTAGGGCGAGCAGGAGACATAGGTCAGCCCGATCCTCCCGCAGAAGGAGATTGAGGCCGGGTCGCCGACGCCGCTCAACGGCTTTCGGACAATAGGCTCCGCGCTATATCTCCATTGCCGGAAAATAGCCCGAAGCCTATATTTCCTCCGATGCACACCGTTCTCTTCCACACCGCGTTCGCGGCCGAATTCCGGGCTCTGCCGCAAGCCGTGCGGATCGACCTCGCTGCCGCAGCCAAGGTGCTTGGAGAGCGTGGCCCGGCGCTCGGCCGGCCCCATGTCGATACGTTGAACGGGTCCAGGCATGCGAACATGAAGGAATTGCGGTTCAAGTCGAATGGTGGCGTGTGGCGCGTCGCCTTTGCCTTCGACCCGAAGCGCAACGCCGTCGTGCTGGTTGCCGGGGATAAAAGCGGGGTTTCGGAAAAGCGGTTCTACGCCTCGCTGATCGCCACCGCCGACAGCCGGTATGACGACCATCTCTCCGACCTGAAAGGAACCAAGCCATGACGGCGACGATCCCGTTCGACCAGATCCTCTCCGAGATGACCGACGACGAGCGCGCCGCAGTGGATGCACGGGCCGCCGGGATGCTGGCCGAGATCGACGGATTGGCGGAATTGCGCCGGCTGGCGGAACTGACCCAGGGTCAGGTGGCCGAAACCCTGAACGTGAAGCAGCCGACCGTCCACCAGATCGAAAAGCGAACCGACCTGTATCTGTCCACCCTGCGGCGCTTCGTGGAAGCCGCGGGCGGGGAGTTGGAGTTGCGGGTTTCCCTGCCGGGAAGAGGGGCGTTCAAGCTGACGGGCATCGGCGAGTTGACCTCCGGTTCCCAGCGCTGAGCCGTCCATGATGTCCCGCCGGATGGAACAGTGAACAGTCCCCCGAAATCTGTTCCACGCTGTTCCACCCACCCAACGCCGCCCCCAAAACGAAACGGCCCCCTTCCCTTGCGGGAAGAGGGCCGAAGTCGTTTCAGCTACCCGAAGCGGCTCAGTCGCGCTTGACCGTGTCGCTGTTCAGCGCGGCCTGGGCGGCGGCGAGGCGGGCGATCGGCACGCGGTAGGGCGAGCAGGAGACATAGGTCAGCCCGATCTTCTCGCAGAAGGAGATCGAGGCCGGGTCGCCGCCATGCTCGCCGCAGATGCCCAGCTTGATGTCCGGGCGGACCTTGCGGCCGCGCTCGGTGGCGATCTCCACCAGTTCGCCGACGCCGGTGACGTCCAGCGACTGGAACGGGTCCTGTTCCAGGATGCCCTGGCGCTGGTACTCCGGCAGGAAGCTGCCGGCGTCGTCGCGCGACAGGCCCAGCGTGGTCTGGGTCAGGTCGTTGGTGCCGTAGCTGAAGAACTCGGCCGACTCGGCGATCTCGCCGGCCTTCAGGGCCGCGCGCGGCAGCTCGATCATCGTGCCGGTCAGATACTCCACCGTCACGCCGGTCTCGGCCTTCACCTGCTCGGCGGCGCGGTCGATCACCGCCTTGAGGATGTCGAACTCCTTCTTCGTGATGATCAGCGGGATCATCACTTCGGGAATGACCGCCTCGCCGGTGGTCTTGGCGACCTCGGCGGCGGCGGCGAAGATGGCGCGGGCCTGCATCTCGTAGATCTCGGGGTACGAGATGCCCAGACGGCAGCCGCGATGGCCCAGCATCGGGTTCGCTTCATGCAGCTGGATGGTGCGGTGGCGAACCCGCAGCGGATCGGTGCCGGTGGCCTGGGCGACCTCCGCCATGTCCTCTTCGGTGTTCGGCAGGAACTCGTGCAGCGGCGGGTCGAGCAGGCGGATCGTCACCGGCAGGCCGGTCATGATCGTGAACAGATCGACGAAGTCCTTCTTCTGGAAGGGCTCCAGCTTGGCCAGCGCCGCGCGGCGGCCGGCCTCGTCCTCCGCCAGGATCATCTCGCGGACGGCCAGGATGCGCTCCGGGTCGAAGAACATGTGCTCGGTGCGCGACAGGCCGATGCCCTCGGCGCCGAACTTCCGCGCGGTGCGGGCGTCCAGCGGGGTTTCGGCGTTGGCGCGGATCTTCATCCGGCGGATGCTGTCGGCCCAGCCCATCAGGGTGGCGAAGTCGCCCGACAGTTCCGGCTGGATCGTCGGCACCTCGCCCAGCATCACCTCGCCGGTGGAGCCGTCGATGGTCAGGACGTCGCCTTCCTTCACGGTGATGCCGCGGACCGACATCTGCCTGGTCTTGTAGTCGATGCGCAGGTCGCCGGCGCCCGACACGCAGGCGCGGCCCATGCCGCGGGCCACCACCGCCGCGTGGCTGGTCATGCCGCCGCGGCTGGTCAGGATGCCGCGGGCGGCGTGCATGCCGTGGATGTCCTCGGGCGAGGTCTCGATGCGGCAGAGGATCACCGCCTCGCCCTTGCCGGCCATCTGCTCGGCCTCGTCGGCGGTGAACACCACCTTGCCGGACGCGGCGCCGGGGGAGGCCGGCAGGCCCTTGGCGATCACCTTGCGCTCGGCCTTGGGGTCCAGCGTCGGGTGCAGCAGCTGGTCGAGCGAGGCCGGATCGATGCGGCGGACCGCCTCGTTCTGGTCGATGACACCCTCATTGGCCAGATCGACGGCGATCTTCAGCGCCGCCGGGGCGGTGCGCTTGCCGTTGCGGGTCTGCAGCATGAACAGCTTGTTCTGCTGGACCGTGAACTCGATGTCCTGCATGTCGCGGTAGTGCTTTTCCAGCTTGAGGCGGACCTCGTTCAGCTGGTTGAACACCTCCGGCATCACCTCTTCCATGGCGGGGAGGTCGGACTTGTTGGCGAGCTTGCCGGCGATGGTCAGGTGCTGCGGCGTGCGGATGCCGGCGACCACGTCCTCGCCCTGGGCGTTGACCAGATACTCGCCGTAGAAGGCGTTCTCGCCGGTCGACGGGTTGCGGGTGAAGGCCACGCCGGTGGCGCAGTCGTTGCCCATGTTGCCGAAGACCATGCACTGCACGTTGACTGCGGTGCCCCAATCGGCCGGGATGTCGTGCAGCTTGCGGTAGGTGATGGCGCGGGCGTTCATCCAGGAACCGAAGACGGCGCCGATGGCGCCCCACAGCTGCTCCTGCACATCCTGCGGGAAGGGCTTGCCCAGCTCGCGCTCGACCGCCTTCTTGTAATCCTCGATCACCGCCTGCCAATCCTCGGCCGACAGGTCGGTGTCGAGGTTGTAGGACTTGTCGCGCTTGTGGCCGTCGAGGATGTCCTCGAAATGGTGATGCTCAACGTCGAGCACGACGTTGGAATACATCTGGATGAAGCGGCGATAGCTGTCATAGGCGAACCGGGCGTCGCCCGACCGCTTGGCGAGGCCGGCGGCGGTCGCGTCGTTCAGGCCCAGGTTCAGCACCGTGTCCATCATGCCGGGCATCGACGCGCGGGCGCCGGAGCGGACCGACACCAGCAGCGGGTTGGCCGGATCGCCGAACTTGGCGTCCATCGCCTGTTCCAGCCGCGCGATGGCGGCGTTCACCTGCGCCGTCAGCTCCGGCGGATAGGAACGGCCGTTGGCGTAGAAATAGGTGCACAGCTCGGTGGTGATCGTGAAGCCCGGCGGAACGGGCAGGCCAAGATTGGCCATCTCGGCCAGATTGGCGCCCTTGCCGCCCAGCAGGTTCTTCATATCGGCCCGTCCTTCGGTGGCACCGGCCCCGAAGCTGTAGACCCACTTGGATTCACCCTGGCTCGCCATCGCGGAATTCCTCTCGCCCCATGGTCGTCCGGCATGCGGGTGCGCCCCCTTGTGTCCAACGACCGTTCCATCCTGCGGAAATCCGCCGGGCGAAACCCCGTGGTCAGTTTGCTTGACCGCACATGCCGCTGAATTGACCTTCTATCGCCCCAAACGTTGGGACACAAGACAGTCGCGTGGTCTAGAACGGGATGACCTGCGCTTCACCGGCAAAGGAGCGTTGCGACTATATCGTATTGGCCGGATCCCCATTACTCCGGCGGATCCGCATAAGCAGCAGTTCGAATGGTGAATTGCGGCGGAAGTAACCCATTGATTCAAAGAAAAACCGGATCATTTCCTCTGCAAATTTTTCAGATGCTGAAGCACGCC
Source organism: Azospirillum ramasamyi (assembly GCF_003233655.1). Taxonomy (NCBI): domain Bacteria; kingdom Pseudomonadati; phylum Pseudomonadota; class Alphaproteobacteria; order Rhodospirillales; family Azospirillaceae; genus Azospirillum; species Azospirillum ramasamyi. The sequence continues at coordinate 106,355 of NZ_CP029829.1, read as the reverse complement.
TCGGGCGGACACTCCACACGCTGCCTGCCCTCCGCCGCCAGCCAGTCCGCCAGCGCCGCCGCCGGCATCGGCCGGGCGAAGCGGTATCCCTGGCCGATGGCGCAGCCTTCCGCCTCCAGCATGCGGTGCTGGGCTTCGCGCTCCACCCCCTCCGCCACGATGGTCAGGCCCAGCGCCTCGCCGATCTGGATGATGGCGCGCACCAGCGGCCGGTTGGCGGCGTCGATGTCCAGTTCCTTGACGAAGCTGCGGTCGATCTTCAACTCGCCGACGGGAAAGCGCTTCAGGTAGCTCAAGGAGGAATAGCCGGTGCCGAAATCGTCGATCGACAGGGTGACGCCCAGCGCGTGCAGGGCATCCAGCGCGTCATGCGCCCCGACCTCCTCCGTCATCATCAGCCGCTCGGTGATCTCCAGCGTCAGGTCGGCCGCCGGGATGCCGTTGGCGGCGAGGACGGAGCGGACCTGATCCGGCAGATCGCCGCGGGCGAAGCGGACCGCCGAGACATTGACCGCCAGCCCCGGCACCGGCACCCCCGCCGCACGCCAGCGGCCGAGCTGCGCGACCGAGGTTTCCAGCACCCAGCTGTCCAGCCGGTCGATCAGCCCGCATTCCTCGGCCAGCGGCACGAACTCCATCGGAGACACCGCGCCCCAGCGCGGGTGGGTCCAGCGGACCAGCGCCTCCACCCGGTGCAGGCCATAGGGGTTCAGCCGGACCTGCGGCTGGTAATGCAGCTCGAACCCCGCCTCGCCTTCCGCATCGCCCCGCGGGCCCGCCGCCTGACGGTCCAACGCCTCGCGCAGCGCCGCCTCCATCTCCAGCCGGCGCACCGCCTGTTCGTTCATGTCGCGGCGGAAGAAGTGGCAGCGGTTGCGGCCGGCCTGCTTGGCCCGGTACATCGCCGCGTCGGCCTGACGCAGCAGCGTGTCGAAATCCATGCCGTCGTCGGGATGCACGGCGATGCCGATGCTGGCGGTGGGGGTCAGCGTCAGGTCGGCCACCGCCAGCGGCACCGACAGGCTGGCGAGCACCCGCTCCGCCAGCAGCGAGGCATGGGCCGCGTCGCAGCCCGGCAGCAACGCCACGAACTCGTCGCCGCCCAGCCGGGCCAGCGTGTCGCCTTCGATGAACAGGCGGCGCAGCCGGGTCGCCACCTCCACCAGCAGCCGGTCGCCGGCCGCATGGCCCAGTGAATCGTTGATGGTCTTGAAGCGGTCGACGTCCAGGAACATCAGCGTCACCGGCTGGCGCGTCCGTCCGGCGAGCGCCAGCGCCGCGGTGGCGCGGTCGGCGAGCAGCTGGCGGTTGGGCAGCCCGGTCAGCGTGTCGAAATAGGCGAGTCGGTTGATCTCCGCCCGCGCCCGGTCATGCTCGATGGCCAGCGCGCACAGATGCACGCAGGCCTCCACCAGCCGCCGATGGAAGGGGGCGACGGGACGCGGCTCGCGGTAATAGAGCGCGAAGCTGCCCAGCATCCGGGCATCCCGCCCCTTGATCGGGTTTGACCAGCAGGCGGCCAGCCCGTGCGACAGCGGGATGTGCTGGTGGGGCGCCCAGCGCGGATCGCCGGCGATGTCGACCGACATCACCGCTTCGCCCAGGGTCATCGCGCTGCCGCAGGAGCCGACCTCCGGCCCGATGGCCAGCCCGTCGATGGCGGCGGCATAGCTGCCGGGCAGCGACGGGGCGGCGGCCACCCGCATGCGGTTCTCGTCGTCGCACAGCATCACCGAACAGGTGACCTCCGGCGCGCAGGCCTCCACCTGCCGGCACAGGAAATCCAGAACCTGCTTCAGCGAGCGGCCGGCGGCCACCAGTTCCAGCACGTCCTGCTGCAGGCGCGCCACCGCCTCCGCCCGCTCGCGCTCGTCGAAACAGCGCATCTCGCACAAGAGAAGGGTGTCCGCTCCGTCGGCCAGATGCTGCCAGTACAGATCGACCGGAACCGGATCGCGGCGCGGTATGCAGAGCGTGCCGCTGCCGGGCGGCGGATGGTCGCCCCGCCCCGCCCCGCCCCACACCGTTTGCCAATCGCGTCCGCCGATGTCGAGCAGGGCGGACAACGACCGGCCGAGCATGCCGTCGGGCGGATAGCCGGCCAAACGGGCGAAAGCCGGATTGGCGCCGACGATGGTTCCGTCGGGCGCGGTCCACACCAGCGCCGCGCTCCATTGCTCAACGGTCACCCGCAAAAGGCGATCGGACGGCAGACGGTCGTCCAGCGCGGCCCCGGCCGAATCCATGACCTGTGATCCCCCCGGACATCCTATCTGGGAACGCCGCGCCGGCGCCCCCGAGGGAATCAGCTAACATGAACACACGCGGCGCGGTCAAGCGCTCCTCGCATTCGGACCCCGCTGGCACAACCACCCCGGAACGGTTCCAAACAGCGGATATCGGATCCGTCTGCACACAAGCAGAAGGGAGGAAGCGGTCTCCCGCTCCCTCCCTTTTGTTCAGGCGCCCCAAAGCGTTCCGACCGGACGCCCCGCGGGGAAGGCTCAGCTGCAGCCGGTGGTCGACCCGCAGCTGTCGCACTTCAGGCAGGTGCCGTTGCGGACCAGGGTCATGTTGCCGCACTCGCCGCAGGGATCGCCCTCGTAACCGCGGGCGCGGGCCTCGCGGATGCGGTCGAAGCGCTGGTCGCTGGTGCTGCCGCCATAGGCCGTGCCGGTGGCCGCAGTGGCGGCGACATGGCCCTGAGCGGTGGCGGCGGCGACCGCCGGGCTGGCCGACACCGCCGCCTGGGCAGCCTGGGCCGTCACCTGGCCCGTCACCTGAGTGCCGGCCGTCGCGGTGGCGCTGACGGCAGCGGTGTCGGTGCCGGTGGCGGCGAAGGCCGCAGCGGCGCTGGCGCGCTGGGTCTGGCCACCATGCAGGACGCGCAGGTTGTTGCGGACATAGCCGGTCGAGGCGATGCGGCGGACGATGTCGGACGGCTGCACCTGGGTGTCCGGCAGGTCGCCCTGCTTGTCGCCGCTGCCCACCGTGAAGGGCACCAGATCCTCCGGCGTGGCGTGCGCCAGATCGGTGCGGTTCAGGTAGGAGATGGCGATCTCGCGGAAGATGTAGTCGATGACCGAGGTCGCCATCTTGATGGTGTCGTTGCCGGTCACCATGCCCGACGGCTCGAAGCGCGTGAAGGTGAAGGCCTCCACGAACTCCTCCAGCGGCACGCCGTATTGCAGGCCGATCGATACCGCGATGGCGAAGTTGTTCATCAGCGACCGGAAGGCGGCGCCTTCCTTGTGCATGTCGATGAAGATCTCGCCCAGACGGCCGTCCTCATACTCGCCGGTGCGCAGGTACACCTTGTGGCCGCCGACATTGGCCTTCTGGGTGTAGCCCTTCCGGCGGTGCGGCAGACGCTCGCGCGAGCTGCTCTTCCGCTCGACCACCCGCTCGATCACCTTCTCGACGATGCGCTCGGTGACCATCTGGGCGCGGACCGCGGCCGGCGCCTCGATCACCACCTCGACCGCCTCGCCATCCTCCTCGTCGTCGAGCAGGGCGGCCTGCAGCGGCTGGCTCAGCTTGGAGCCGTCGCGGTACAGCGCGTTGGCCTTCAGGCCCAGGCGCCAGGACATCAGATAGGCGTCCTTGCACTCGTCGACCGTCGCCGTGTTCGGCATGTTGATGGTCTTGGAGATGGCGCCGGAGATGAAGGGCTGCGCCGCCGCCATCATCGTGATGTGCGACTCCCAGGACAGGAAGCGCTTGCCGATACGGCCGCAGGGGTTGGCGCAGTCGAACACCGGCAGGTGCTCGTCCTTCAGGAAGGGCGCGCCTTCCAGCGTCATGGCCCCGCAGCAGAAGGTGTTGGCCGCCTCGATCTGCGCCTTGGTGAAGCCGATGTGGCTCAACAGGTCGAAGCCCGGAGCGTCCAGCGTCTCGGCCGGGATGCCCAGCGTCTGGGTGCAGAACTCGGCGCCGATGGTCCAGCGGTTGAAGACGAACTTGATGTCGAAGGCGGTGGCGAGGTTGCCCTCCAGACGCTCCAGCATCTCGTCGGTGAAGCCCTTGGCCTTCAGCGACTCGTGGTTCACGCCCGGCGCGTTCTTCAGCGTGCCGTGGCCGACCGCGTAGAGCGCGATCTCCTCGATCTGGTCCGGGGTGTAGCCGAGCGTCTTCAGCGCCTCAGGCACCAGCCGGTTGACGATCTTGAAGTAGCCGCCGCCGGCCAGCTTCTTGAACTTCACCAGGGCGAAGTCGGGCTCGATGCCGGTGGTGTCGCAATCCATCACCAGGCCGATGGTGCCGGTCGGGGCGACCACGGTGGCCTGGGCGTTGCGGTAGCCGTGGGCCTCGCCCAGTTCCAGCGCCTCGTCCCACACGCGGACGGCGGCCAGAGCCAGATCCTGGTCCGGGCAGAGGTCGGCGACGAAGGGCACCGGCTCGACCGTCAGGCCCTCATAGCCGTTCATCTCGCCGTTGGCGGCGCGGCGATGGTTGCGGATGACGCGCAGCATGTGGTCGCGGTTGGCCTCGAAGCCGGGGAACGGACCCAGTTCCTGCGACATCTCGGCCGAGGTGGCATAGGCGACGCCGGTCATGACGGCGGAGATGCCGGCGCAGTAGGCGCGGCCTTCATCCGAGTCGTAGGACAGGCCCGAGGCCATCAGCAGGCCGCCGAGGTTGGCGAAGCCCAGGCCCAGCGTGCGGAACTCGTAGGAGAGCTGGGCGATTTCCTTCGACGGGAACTGCGCCATCATCACGGAGATTTCCAGCACGATGGTCCACAGCCGGCAGGCGTGCTCGAACGCCTCGACGTCGAAGGATCCGTTCTTCATACGGAACGACATCAGGTTCAGCGACGCCAGGTTGCAGGCGGTGTCGTCGAGGAACATGTACTCCGAGCACGGGTTCGAGGCGTTGATGCGCCCCGAGGCCGGGCAGGTGTGCCACTCGTTGATGGTGCTGTCGAACTGCACGCCAGGATCGGCGCAGGCCCAGGCGGCGTAGCCGACCTTGTCCCACAGGTCGCGGGCGCGGACGGTCTTCACCACCTTGCCGTTGGTGCGGCCGATCAGGTTCCAGTCGGCATCGTCCAGCACCGCCTGCACGAACTCGTTGGAGATGCGCACGGAGTTGTTGGAGTTCTGGCCGGAGACCGTCAGGTAGGCTTCCGAATCCCAGTCGGTGTTGTAGGTCTTGAACTCGATGGAGGTGAAGCCCTGGCCGGCGAACTGGATCACGCGCTGGATGTAGTTCTCCGACACCTGATCCTTGCGGGCGGCGAGGATCGCCTTCTTCAGCTCCTTGTTTTCCTTCGGGTCCAGGCCCGACTGGGCGGCGGCCATCACCGCCGTCAGGTGCTTCTGGCAGATCTTGGAGCCGGTCACCAGCGCCGCGACCTTCTGCTCCTCGTTCACCTTCCAGTCGATGTAGCCTTCGATGTCCGGGTGGTCCATGTCCACCGTGACCATCTTGGCCGCACGCCGCGTGGTGCCGCCCGACTTGATGGCGCCCGCCGCGCGGTCGCCGATCTTCAGGAAGCTCATCAGGCCCGACGACTTGCCGCCGCCGGCCAGCTTCTCGCCCTCGCCGCGCAGCTTGGAGAAGTTGGAGCCGGTGCCCGAGCCGTACTTGAACAGGCGGGCCTCACGCACCCAAAGGTCCATGATGCCGCCTTCGTTCACCAGATCGTCGGCGACGGACTGGATGAAGCAGGCATGCGGCTGCGGGTGCTCGTAGGCCGAGGCGGAGGAGGTCAGCAGGCCGGTCTTGAAATCGACGTAGAAGTGGCCCTGGCTCGGGCCGTCGATGCCGTAGGCCCAGTGCAGGCCGGTGTTGAACCACTGCGGGCTGTTCGGGGCCGCCATCTGGGCGGCCAGCATGAAGCGCATCTCGTCGAAGAAGGCGCGGGCGTCGGCCTCGGTGTCGAAATAGCCGCCCTTCCAGCCCCAATAGGTCCAGGTGCCGGCCAGACGATCGAACACCTGCTTGGCGGAGCTTTCACCGACGAAGCGCTTCTCCTTCGGCAGGGCGGCCAGCTTTTCCTGGTCGGCTTCCTTGCGCCACAGCCAGGACGGAACGGTGTTCTCCTCCACGGCGCGGAGCGCGGCGGGAACGCCGGCCTTGCGGAAATACTTCTGGGCCAGGATGTCGCTGGCGACCTGCGAGAAGTTGTCCGGCACCTCGATGCCGGTCTGCTGGAAGACGATCGTTCCATCCGGGTTGCGGATCTCGCTGGTCGCCTGGCGGAAGCCGAGGCTGGCGTAGGCGTCCTGACCTTCGTGCGTGAAACGACGCTCGATCCGCATGATGAGACTGTCCCCTGCTTGGAGCCCGCCTCGGCGGACTCGAATGAAAATATGGTGCGACCCGTCCCGGAAAGCGGCCGGCGGTCCTGTCCGCCGTCCGGCCCGGCAACGCAGATGGCGCCGTACAAACAGGGGGCCCGATGCCGGACCGTCTGCCGTCGCCGCTGTGTTGCCGACCGGGGCCGCCGCTCAGGCCGGCCGGGTCACGTGAGCGGCATCCTAGCCAGCGTGACCGGGGCAGGCAAGCCCCACTCTGCTAGATATTGTGGTTGACATCACCGACCCCCTCAAAACCTTGATCTTGTGGTGTTCAACCCGTCACCGGGGATCCTGTTCCCGCCTGCCAAGCAATTTTTTCGGGGGCGGTGGCGGGCCGCATCGCGACCGTGAGGCACAAACTGTAGGCACTCGAATCACCGCCCCTGTTGGTTCGGACGGCGCCACACCCCCGATTAGAGCGTAAAACCCAGCCGTCCGCCAGTGCTTCCTCGTGGCGGAAATCAACATATTGTTACCTGTTGCCTATTGTACCCACCACCGATTCGCAGTGCCGCGACTCGAGGCAAACCGAGGGAATCCCTGGGGCGACTCGAAAATCCAGCCAGTCCGGGGCCCGAGTCGCCGCTGCCGGTCCCGAACCGGGACACGGAAGAGGGGCAGAGATCGCCACCCCGCAACTATTCCCCCGGCCTTCGGTTGAAAGCCCTGGAGCCAAGCTGTCTCTATCGCGGGTCAGGGAGAGGAAAGGCACCCATGCAGAAGATCACGCACAAGATGTGGTGGGCGCTGCCTGCGCTGACACTTCTGGTCGGCATGGCGACCCCACCGGATTCGAGGGCCCAGACAGTGATCGTCAACGGCTCGACTCCGGTCGTCGGGGCAGCGGTGGAGCGCAAGGCCAGCCCCAGCGTCGACCAGTTGATGGACCGCAACGTCGTGGGCGCGGACGGGTCGAAGATCGGCACCGTCACCGACGTGATCCTCGACGACAAGGGCGAGGCCCAATACATCGTCATCCATTCCGGCGGCATTCTGGGCTTCGGCGGCAAGCACATCGCGGCCGACCTGACCCTGGCCGACCTCCGCACCGGCACCGAAGCGATCCAACTGCGCGACGTGACCGCCGCCAGCGTCCGCGACATGCCCGAATTCCACTACGACGACAGCATCACCTCGCTGACCCGCAGCCCGGAGCCGCGGCGCTAGAGTTTCGAGCGTTTAATCTGACGCATATCCTGCATGTTTGAGGTAGTTCCAGCATTCGTCTGGTGTGTAGAGGTCGCAGATAGAGCCGACAGCCCTCCACAACTCCTCGATGGTACGGGCGCCGATGCGGCGGAGATGAGCTTTGAGCTTGGCGAACGCCATTTCGATAGGGTTGAGGTCGGGACTGTAGGGCGGCAGGAAGAGGAACCAAGCGCCACGTTCCTTGAGGATGGCCTTGGCCTTTTCACTCTTATGGCTGGATAGGTTGTCGAGGATGACGACATCGCCCGGCCGCAGGGTCGGGGCGAGTTGTGTCTCGACATAGGTCTCGAAGAGCGTCCGGTTCATCGCGCCCTTGATGATCCACGGGGCGGTCAGCCCGTCGCAGCGCAGGGCAGCGATGAAGGTCTGGGTGCCCCAATGGCCAAACGGCGCCGTGGCCTTGAACCGCTGGCCGCGCTTGGCCCGTCCGCGCAGTCGGGTCATCTTCGTGGTGGTTGCGGTCTCGTCGAGAAACACCAGCCGATCCGGCTCCTCGCGCATCCGGGGCTGACGGTGGCTGCGCCAACTCCGGCGGTCCTCAGCAACGTCAGCGCGACCGGCCTCGCTCGCCAGCACCGTTTTTTTTGACAGTGAAGCCGCGGGCGAGCAGGAAGCGCGACAGCGAGGCGGGGTGGACCGTGACCCCGCGCTCGGCCTTCAGCTTGGCCGCCAGTTCGGGCATGGTGATGTCGCCTTGCTTCTCCACCCAGCCGATCAGAAGTTCGGCATGCGGGGCCAGCTTGCCACCGCCCGGTGGGCGCCCCTGCCGGGCCGGGTCCAGCGAGCCCGTTGCCGCCATGCGCTGAGCAAGCCGCACGCCCGTGCTCGCGCTCACATCGAACCGGCGCGCCGCCGCCCGACGCGAACCGCCTTTCTCGACCTCTCCGTAAATCCGAACCCGAAGGTCCGACGAATAGCTGCGCCCCATGATCCACCTCCAACAACGGTGAATCACGTCAACGGCCCAAGCGCAACTGTCGATTCAGATTTCAGGCGCGATGCTCTAAAGCGGACTGCAATCTGCTTTGGACCGCGACGGCGGTCCCGGCCACTCATGCGACCGAAGCCCGACCGGCGAATGAGGTCATGTGACTCCGAAGCGAATGCAGATTCGCTTCGGAGTCAGGAGCGTATCTTGGCCCGCCCGAGAGGTCGGAGCGATGGGCGCAAGGTCCGGCACCGCAGCACTTCGCCACCCACCGGCTGCCCGCAACGAAAAAGGCCGCGCCCCAACCGGGACGCGGCCTTTCTCTTACCCTTGCGGGGGATCGCGAGCCCCCTCTCCGACGGTGGCGCCGGAGAGGATGGCGTCAGGCGATCACTCGTCGTTCTGCTGCTTGCGCTTCAGAGCGGCGCCCAGGATGTCGCCCAGCGAGGCGCCCGAGTCGGACGAACCGAACTCGGCCATCGCCTGCTTCTCTTCCTCCATCTCGCGGGCCTTGATGGACAGCGAGATGCGGCGGGAAGCGCGGTCGATCTGGGTGACCTTGGCGTCGACCTTCTCGCCGACGGCGAAACGGTCCGGGCGCTGTTCGGAACGCTCGCGGGACAGGTCCGACTTGCGGATGAAGCCGGTGTAGCCCTCGCCGACGGCCACTTCGATGCCGCCGTCCGTCACCTGCGTCACGGTGCAGGTCACGACCTCGTTCTTCTTCAGACCGGCGGTGGCAGCCTCGAACGGGTCGTTCGCCAGCTGCTTGATGCCCAGGCTGATGCGCTCCTTCTCGACGTCGACGTCGAGAACCTTGACCTTGACGCGGTCGCCCTTCTTGTACTCGGCGATCGCCTCTTCACCCGACTTGTTCCAGTCGAGATCGGACATGTGGACCATGCCGTCGATGTCGCCCGGCAGGCCGACGAACAGACCGAACTCGGTGATGTTCTTGACTTCGCCTTCCAGCTCGGTGCCCGGACCGAACTTGTCGGTGAAGGTCTCCCACGGGTTGTCCAGGCACTGCTTCAGGCCGAGGCTGATGCGGCGCTTCTGCGGATCGACGTCCAGGACCATGACCTCGACTTCCTGCGAAGTCGACACGATCTTGCCCGGATGGACGTTCTTCTTGGTCCAGGACATTTCCGAAACGTGGACCAGGCCCTCGATCCCCGGCTCCAGCTCCACGAAGGCGCCGTAGTCGGTGATGTTGGTGACGCGGCCCTTGAACTTCGCGCCGACCGGATACTTCGCCTCGACGCCTTCCCACGGGTCGGCCTCGAGCTGCTTCATGCCCAGGCTGATGCGCTGGGTTTCCGGGTTGAAGCGGATGACCTGGACCGTGACGGTCTGGCCGATCTGCAGGGCTTCCGACGGATGGTTGATGCGGCGCCACGCGATGTCGGTGACGTGCAGCAGGCCGTCCACGCCGCCCAGGTCGACGAACGCGCCGTAGTCGGTGATGTTCTTGACGACGCCCTGGAGGATCTGGCCTTCCTTGAGGTTGGCCACCAGTTCCGAACGGGCCTCGGCGCGGCTCTCTTCGAGCACGGCGCGGCGGGACACGACGATGTTGCCGCGCGAGCGGTCCATCTTCAGGATCTGGAACGGCTGCGGGGTGCCCAGCAGCGGGGAGATGTCGCGGACCGGACGGATGTCGACCTGGCTGCCCGGCAGGAAGGCCACGGCGCCCGACAGGTCGACCGTGAAGCCGCCCTTGACGCGGCCGAAGATGACGCCGGTGACGCGGGACTGGTCGTTGAACGACTTCTCCAGCAGCGCCCAGGCCTCTTCGCGCTTCGCCTTCTCACGGCTCAGCATCGCTTCGCCGTTCTTGTCTTCCATCCGCTCGAGGTAGACCTCGACGGTGTCGCCCGCCTTCAGCTCGGGCGGCTGGCCGGCAACGGCGAATTCCTTCAGCGCGACGCGGCCTTCCGACTTCAGACCGACGTCGATGGTGACCATGTCGTTCTCGACGGCGACGACGCGTCCCTTGACGACCGTGCCCTCGAGCGACTCGGCCGCGCCCAGCGACTCTTCCAGCAGAGACGCGAAGCTTTCCTTTTCGACCGTGCGGGCCAGTGACTGTGCCATTGAAACTCCTAAAGGTGGCGCGAAAGCGGCCCCGTTCCGGTCCCTCCCGCGGCAAAACGGGTGGAACCTCGACAGAACCGCCGCGCCGGGCACCACGCCCGGCGACTTGGTTGATGGTTTTCCATGGAGGGCGTCGGACCCGCCCGCGCCGCCCGACCGGTCCATTCGTGACGGCCAGGCCCCCGGCATCACGCCTTGGGTTTCAGACCGGTCTTCGAACCGATGTGAGCGACCGCCATCGAGAACACCTGATCGGCATCGAGAGCGGACGTATCAAGCACAAAAGCGTCAACAGCCGGACGGAGCGGGGCCACCGCTCTCTGGCTGTCGCGCGCATCACGAGCCTTCATGTCCTCCAGGACATCGGAGGATATAGCTGGAATCCCCCGCCTCTGCAACTCCTTGAGTCGCCGTTCGGCCCGGACCTCCACCGAAGCGGTAATGAACAGCTTGGCCTGGGCGTCGGGGCAGACCACCGTTCCGATGTCGCGCCCGTCCAGAACCGCCCCCGGCGCGCCGCCCGGCGGATGGGCCGCGAAGCGCCGCTGGAAGTCGAGCAGCGCCGCCCGCACCTCCGGCACCGCCGCCACCTTGCTGGCCGCCTGCGCCGCCGCGTCGGTGCGCAGGGCCACCTCCTGCAGGATGGGATGCTCGGGGTGCAGTTCATAGGCGGCGCGCGCCGCCGCCGCATTGTCGGCCGGATCGCCGCCGGCCCGCAGGACCGAAACGCCGACCGCGCGGTACAGCACGCCGGTGTCGAGATGGGCGAAGCCGAAGGCCTCGGCGATGCGCTGCGACAGGGTGCCCTTGCCGCTGGCGGCCGGGCCGTCGATGGCGACGACGACCGCCTTGGCGGGTGCCGGCTCGGTGGAGAGGGGCTGGTTGGAAAGCGGCTGGGTCATCGCCTCACGCCTCACCGATCTTCGCGCCCAGACCGTTCATCAGACCGACGAAGCCGGGGAAGCTGGTTTCGATGAAGGCGCCGTCATCGACCGAAATCGGCTGTTCCGACGCCATGCCCAGCACCAGGAAGCTCATGGCGATGCGGTGGTCCATGGCGGTGGCGACGATGGCGCCGCCCTTCGGCCCCTTGCCCTTGCCGCCGGTGCCGTGCACCGTCAGGCTGTCGTCGGCGCCGACCTCCACCGACACGCCGCAGCGGGTCAGCCCTTCCGCCACCATGGCGAGGCGGTCGCTTTCCTTCACCCGCAGTTCCTTCAGGCCCAGCATCACCGTGGTGCCCTCGGCACAGGCGGCGGCGGCGGCCAGGACCGGGTATTCGTCGATCATGCTCGGCGCGCGGTCGGCCGGCACCACCACGCCCTTCAGCGCGCTGTGGCGCACCCGCAGGTCGGCCACCGGCTCGCCCGCCTGGTCGCGGCGGTTCTCGAAGGCGATGTCGGCCCCCATCTCCACCAGCGTGTCGAAGAGGCCGGTGCGGCGCGGGTTCATGCCGACGTCGTTCAGCAGCAGTTCCGAGCCCGGCCGCAGCAGGGCGGCGACCGCGGGGAAGGCGGCGCTGCTGGGATCGGCCGGCACATGGATGGTCCGGCCGGTCAGTTCCGGCTGGCCGATGACCGTGACGGCCAGCGCGCCGTCCTCCAGCCGCTCGGTCGTCACGGTGGCGCCGAAATGGCGCAGCATCAGTTCGGTGTGGTCGCGCGTCGGCTCCGCCTCGATCACCGTGGTGGCGCCGGCGGTGTTGAGCCCGGCCAGGATGATCGCCGACTTCACCTGGGCCGAGGCCACCGGCAGGCGGTAGGTGATCGGAACCAGATCGCCGCTGCCGACCACGGTCAGCGGCAGCCGGCCGCCCGACCGCCCGACGAAGCGGGCGCCCATCTCCTCCAGCGGCTTGGTGACGCGGGCCATCGGCCGCTTGTTCAGCGAGGCGTCGCCGGTGAAGACGCAGGTGATCGGGTGGGCGGCGACCAGCCCCATCAGCAGGCGGGCGGCGGTGCCGCTGTTGCCCATGTCCAGCACCTGCGCCGGCTCCTGCAAGGCGCCCAGCCCGACGCCGCGCACGCGCCAGACGCCGGAGCCGTCCCGCTCCGCCTGGGCGCCCAGCAGACGCATGGCTGCCGCGGTGTGCAGGACGTCCTCTCCCTCCAGCAGGCCATGGATCTCCGTCTCGCCCACGGCGATGGCGCCCAGCATCAGCGACCGGTGCGAGATCGACTTGTCGCCGGGCACGCGGATGCCGCCCCGGATCGCGCCGGTGGCGGCGGAGCGCAGCGGCTTCACCTGCGTGACGGGGGTCTGCGTGACGGGGGCCTGCGTCATGGGACGGGTCCTTCGGATCGGAAAGCGGTTATATGGCCGCCGTTCCTATCACAGCCCCCGCCTCGATGCGAGAGGGCCGGCCCCGGTCCCCTTCACTCCCGATTCCCCTCCCCCTGCCCCCGGTCCCGGCCGGGCACAAAGAAAGGAGGCCGCCCGAAGGCGGCCCCGAGTTCAAGGAGGAAACCAAATGGAGGATTTGCACGATGTGCAGGTCCGTGTCTAGCCAGTTATGGTTAACGCTTCGTAAAGGCAACCCCTGCCCGAGCGGGATACCTCTTTTCGGAAGCCTCCGCGCACCGGTGGAATCCGGCCGCGTCGTCCTTCCGGCATCTTTTTTTTGACAAGCGCCTCTGGCCGTGGCAAAGGGCGCCTCTTGAGAACCCCCCTGATTTTTGCGACGGAGGACACTGGCGTGGCCAAACCCGAATGGGGCGTCAAGCGCATCTGCCCGAGCTGTGGCGCTCGCTATTACGACATGCGCAAGGACCCGCCGGTCTGCCCGAGCTGCGGTGCGCAATTCGATCCCGAGGCACTGCTGAAGTCCCGCAAGGCCCGCCCGGCCCCGGCCGACGACACCAAGAAGGTGGTGGCCGTGACCGAGGACGAGGATACCGAGAACGAGGCCGAGGAGAGCGATACTCCGGAGCTGGAGGATGTCGAGGACGACATGAGCGTCGAGGACATCGAGGAGACCGACGACACCGCCGACGATGAGGACGACGTCCTGATCGAGGACACGTCCGAACTGGGCGAGGACGACATGGACGAGGTCGTCGATGTCGAGGGCGAGGACGAGGAGGAGCGCTGACCGGCGCCCTTCCCGGTGGGACGGGAGCGTTGTCGGGAGAGGCTGGGGTGCCTGCTAAAAAAAGCGCGGAACGGTCGATTTTCCGCTTGCATCACTCCGCCGCCTGACTATTATCCCGCTCCACCAAGGCCGGACGGAAACGACCGGCCCCCAGAGTTAAGGGGCCATAGCTCAGCTGGGAGAGCGCTACAATGGCATTGTAGAGGTCAGGAGTTCGATCCTCCTTGGCTCCACCAATTCAAAGGCTCGGCAGGCGACTGCCGGGCCTTTGTCGTTTTCCGCGCCGTTTCGCCTGAAGACCGCTTCCGACCGACATTTGGCCGGCGCCGGCGCGAGCCCACTTCTGCAGGCGGCGGATTGTTTCGATGCCCGCTCCATCATGGAGCGATCCGAACCTCGGACGGCGGGCATTCGATTGCCGCATGCCCAAAACGGCGAAGGCCGCGAACCCGTTCCGGTTCGCGGCCTTCAGAATGGTGGGCGGTACTGGGATTGAACCAGTGACCCCTACGATGTCAACGTAGTGCTCTCCCGCTGAGCTAACCGCCCACTGTATCGACCGGCGGAGGAGCGAGTGGCGTCGTTCCGTCCGGCGTGGGCGGGTGTATACCGACCTCGGGGCGGATGCGCAAGCCCTTTCATGTGCCCTTGCGCTTTTTTTGTCGGACGGCGGCAGGGCGGCGGGGGTTCCCGTGACAAAAGGCCCCACTGTCCATTACATCATAAAAGCATGGACGCCTCCTTCGACGCGCAGCGTGACCCCGGTGCCGGCACCGGTCCGGCCCCCGACAAGGCCGCCCCGGCCGCGGATGTCCCGGCCGCGGATGTCCCAGCCTTCGAGATTCTGGCCCCGCAGAGCCAGAGGCTGCCGCTCGTCCTGGCTTCGCCGCACAGCGGGAACGCCTATTCCGCCGCCTTCCTCGCCTCGTCCCGGCTGGACGCCCGCGCTCTGCGCAAGTCCGAGGACTGTTTCGTCGACGAGATCTTCGCCTTCGCTCCCGGCTTCGGCGTGCCGCTGATCCGCGCCCTGTTCCCGCGCGCCTATCTGGACGTCAACCGCGAAGCCTACGAGCTGGATCCGGAGATGTTCGCCGATCCGCTGCCGGCCTACGTCAACACCCGCTCGCCCCGGGTGGCGGCGGGGCTGGGCACCATCGCCCGCGTGGTCGCCAACGGCGAGGACATCTACAAGGCCAAGCTGCGCTTCGCCGAGGCGCTGGACCGCGTCAACCGCTGCTACACCCCCTATCACAACGCCCTGCGCCGGCTGGTGGACGACACCCGCAGCGCCTTCGGCCATGCCCTGCTGATCGATTGCCATTCGATGCCGTCGGCCAGCATCGCCGCCAGCGGGAAAGGCGGCCGGGCCGGCGGCAACCATCCCGAGATCGTGCTGGGCGACTGTTACGGCAACGCCTGCGCGCCTGCGGTGATCGGTGCGGCGGAAGAGTACCTGCGCGGGCTCGGCTATGCCGTCAGCCGCAACAACCCCTATGCCGGCGGCTACACCACCCGCCATTACGGACGGCCGCGCCAGGGCATCCACGCCCTGCAGATCGAGATCGCCCGCGACCTCTACATGGACGAGGCGGCCCTGACCCGCCTGCCCTACCTGAACGTTCTGGCCCGCCACATGACCGAGCTGGTCGACACCCTGGGCCTGCTGCCGCCCCACAGCCTGGAACCGCGCTGACCCGCCGGTCCGGCATCCACGAATTGGGCCGTTTCAGGGCAATTGCCCCGTCTTTGCCACAGTTTCGCGCTATCTCCCCAAGGGCCAAGCCTCCGCTCGGCGCCGGTCCGCGGGCCTGCCTGCGCGCAAAAAAAGGCCGCGGGCGAACCCGCGGCCTTCAGTCTAGGGAGGAAACGCCCAAGAAGTGCGTTACGCCAACGTCCACGCCGAGGCGCGACCGTTGCCGCACTGCACAATATGAACGCCTGTCCCGCAGGCTTCAAGGTCAAAAAGAATTTCTTATTCATTACATATGGTTACCCCGCATCGGAGGTATCGCGAAGCGGATAGCGCCCCGAACCGTTCGCTGCATTGCAGCATGACCCTTCGTGCAAGGGCATGACCGAAGGGACAGGGGGTGGCCGGACCTTGGCACCGGAGTCTTGAGCTTGACGGCTGCCCCCCCGGAACCAAGCCCGCCGATGGTCGTTTCAGTGTGGTCCAATGCCGCGTCCGCCAAGGCGGGCCGGTTTGCGGACTGCGGAACGCCCTGCCGGCGGCCAATAATAAGGAGAAGAAAATCGTGAGCAGGCTCGTCGTCGTGTCCAACCGGGTGGCCCTGATGGAAGAGGGCAAACAGGCGGCCGGCGGTCTCGCCGTCGCCATCCTGGCAGCCCTGAAGAAGACCGGAGGCATCTGGTTCGGCTGGAGCGGAAATGTCGTCGACGGCGAGTCCCAGGCCGAACCGAGCCGGACCGATGTTGGGAGACTGACCTACGCCACGCTCGATCTCGGACGCCGCGATCATGAGGAATACTACAACGGCTTCGCCAACCAGACCTTATGGCCGCTGTTCCATTACCGGCTGGGCCTGATCTCGGTGAACCGGCGGACGCGCGAGGGGTATGAGCGGGTCAACGCCTATTTCGCCGACAGGCTGGAGCCGCTGCTGCGCCCGGACGACATGATCTGGGTCCACGACTATCACCTGATCCCCTTCGGCGACGAGCTGCGCCGCCGCGGCTGCTCGCAGCGCATGGGCTTCTTCCTGCACACGCCCTTCCCGCCGCCGGAACTGCTGACCGCCCTGCCCAACCACCGCGACCTGATCCGCGAGCTGTGCGCCTATGATCTGGTCGGCTTCCACACCGCCACCGACCTGCGCGGCTTCTGCGACTACATCCGCACCGAGACCGACGGCACGGTGGAGCAGCGCGGCGCCTATGGCAGCGCCGTGATCCGCGCCTTCGGCCGCACCCTGATGGCGAAGGTCTTCCCCATCAGCATCGACACCGAGGCGCTGGAAAGCCTCGCCCGCACCGCCGGCCGCTCGCGCCAGGCCGAACGGCTGCGCGAAAGCCTGGTCGGCCGCCGGCTGATCATCGGCGTCGACCGCCTCGATTACTCCAAGGGCCTGCCGCAGCGCTTCGCCGCCTTCGAACAGCTTCTGGAAAGCTACCCGGAGCATTGCAACCGCGTGT
The DNA here is from genome assembly GCF_003233655.1 of Azospirillum ramasamyi. Classification (NCBI taxonomy): domain Bacteria; kingdom Pseudomonadati; phylum Pseudomonadota; class Alphaproteobacteria; order Rhodospirillales; family Azospirillaceae; genus Azospirillum; species Azospirillum ramasamyi. Next base: position 89,572 of record NZ_CP029829.1, on the reverse strand, counting down.
CCTTCCTGCAGATCGCCCCGCCCTCGCGCGAGGACGTGCCGGAATACATCGCCATCCGCCGCGAGCTGTCGGAGATGGCCGGCCGCATCAACGGCCGCTTCGCCGAGTTCGACTGGCAGCCGATCCGCTACCTGAACCGCAGCTTCGGCCAGCGCGTGCTGGCGGGCTTCTACCGGCTGGCGAATGTCGGCCTGGTCACGCCGCTGCGCGACGGCATGAATCTGGTCGCCAAGGAGTATGTCGCCTGCCAGGACAGTGACAATCCCGGCGTCCTGGTGCTGTCGCAGTTCGCCGGCGCCGCGCATGAGATGGGAGAGGCGCTGATCGTCAACCCTTTCGACATCGAGGGCGTCGGCGACGCGCTGCAGCGGGCGCTGACCATGCCGCTGGGCGAGCGCAAGGAACGACACGCCGCCCTGATGCGGACGCTGCGGCGCAACGACATCAGCTCGTGGCGTGAAAGCTATGTGGACGCGCTGACCCGCGCCCCTTATGACTTTCCGGTCACCTGAGCATCCGCTCGGCCCACCAGCTGCACAGGTTCCGCTCCATGGCCGCCTCCCCCATCCTCGTCGCAGACATCGGTGCCACCAACGCGCGCTTCGGCCTGATCGACGGCCGGGTTGTGCGCGAGGCGCGGGTGCTGCGCTGCGCCGACTACGCTTCGATCGAGGATGCGGCCACCGCCTACCTGTCGGCGGTCGGGCTGGCGGCGCCCGGCACGCCGGGCCGTCCGCGGCGCGGCGCCTTCGCGGTGGCCGGGCCGGTCACCGGCGACCGCATCGCCATGACCAATCTGGTCTGGCAGTTCTCCGTCGGCCGGGTGCGCGACGCCCTGGGGCTTGAGGGGCTGGTCGTCATCAACGACTTCACCGCCGTCGCCCTGTCGGTGCCGCGCCTGGCCGAGGAGGACCGCCGGCAGGTCGGCGAGGGGACGCCGCAGCCGGGCACCGTCGTCGCCGTGCTGGGGCCGGGCAGCGGGCTGGGCGTGTCGGGGCTGGTTCCGGGGGCGGGCGGACGCTGGACCGCGCTGTCGGGCGAGGGCGGCCATGTCACCATGGCGCCGGTCAGCGACCGCGAGAGCGCCGTGCTGGGCCAGCTGCGCAAGAGCATCGACCATGTCTCGGCCGAGCGGGTGCTGTCGGGTCCGGGCCTCGTCAACCTCTACAATGCCCTGTCGATCCTCGACGGACGCGAGCCGGCCGCCCTCACCCCCGCCCAGATCACCGCCAACGCGCTGGCCGGGTCCGAGCATCATTGCGTGGAGGCGGTGGAGATGTTCTGCGCCATGCTGGGCACCGTCGCCGGCAACCTCGCCTTGACGCTGGGCGCGCGCGGCGGCGTCTACATCGCCGGCGGCATCGTGCCGAGGCTGGGGACGCTGTTCGCCCATTCCCGCTTCCGCAAGCGCTTCACCGAGAAGGGCCGCATGCGCGACTTCCTGGCCCCGATCCCCACCTATGTCGTCACCCATGAACTGCCCGCCTTCCTGGGCCTCGCCGAGGCCGCCGGGACCGACTGAGCGCCGCGCCGCCGGGAGCAATGGGAGGGAGGCGGCGTATCGGGCCTCCGACGGCCGCCGCCCCCGTCGCGCCACTTGTCGCTTGAACCGGCGGGTCCGGGCCCACATGGTTGTTCCGGTCCGTTCGCATCCCATCGAACGCCATCCCACACCGGAAAACCACCGATCAACGCCATGACCTCCGACCTTCGTGTCCGCTTCCTGCACCCGTCGGGCGCCATCGGCCCCGGCAAGATCGCGTTGCTGGAGGCCATCGACCGCACCGGCTCCATATCGGCGGCGGCACGGTCGCTGGGCATGACCTTCCGCCGCGCCTGGTTCCTGGTGGAGACGATGAACACCGCCTTCCGCGAGCCGGTGATCCGCACCAGCGTCGGCGGCCGCGAGGGCGGCGGCGCCGGCCTGACCGCGATGGGGCAGGAGGTGGTCGCCCGCTACCGCCTGATGCAGGAGGAGGCCCGCAAGGCCGCCGAACCGCACCTGCGCTGGCTGGATGAGATGCTGAAGGAAGAACGGCCAGAGGACGGGCGGGCCGATGACGAGAAGCCCGAGGACGAGAGGCCCGAGGACGAGTCCGGGACGCCCCCGGCCGGCTGACCGCTTGATTTGCCAGCCAAGTCATCGGCTTGGCCGCTTCAAGTTATCATCGAAGACAATACGGCAACTGCACTTCGCTTTTTCTTCCATGCGCGCGGTGCAGCCCTGGGCACCGGGAAGTCCGGTGGTGCGGCGGCGCGCCGCACCGTAGATTTGGTTCCGTTGCAGCTTGGTCCCAGCGTGACCGATCGGCAACAGGCATTTTTCCAGCATCCCATCCGCCATACCACCCGAACGGACCGCTTCCGCGGCACCGCAAGGGCCCCCTTGCGCCCTTCAGCCCCCTCGCGAGCCACCCGCGCCATGCTGTCCCTCCCCCTGACCATCACCGCCGCCGATGCCTTCGGCGCGGCGGCCTTCGCCGGTTCTTGCCTGTGGCCGCTGATGAAGAAGCGCCGCGCCCTGCTGGCCGGGCAGGCGGCGTCCAACCTGATGTTCATCATCCATTATGTGCTGCTGGGCGCCCACACCGCGGCGGCGCTGTGCCTGCTGGTGGTGATGCAGGCGCTGGCGGCCATGCCGGAGGGGCGCAGTCGCTGGCAGACCGCGGCCTTCGCCGCCACGGTGCCGGGCATCGCCGCCATCGCCGTCTTCACCTGGTCGGGCCTGCCCTCGGCGCTGTCCAGCCTGGGCATCACCTTCTCCACGCTGGCGCGCTGGCAGTCGGATGCGATCCGCATGCGCCTGCTGCTGCTGGCCGCGGGGGCCTTCTGGATCAGCCACAACGCGCTTGTGATGTCGCCCTTCGGCATCGCAGCGGACCTCTTCAGCGCCGCCGCCAACCTGCTGCGCCTGCACGGCGGGCGCCGCAAGGCCGCTCCGGCGGCAGCCGCCGCGCTGAGCGCCGATGCCGCGCCGAAGGGTCTTGCCGCCGCCTGACGGCATCGGCCTGAAACCGCCCCGCATGACCGGACTAACGCCTTCGGATGGGCCCCGCCTGTCCGGGGGCGATCGAATTGGGCACTGGCGCACCGGCACGCTCCCGCATAAAAGGAGCCCAACGCCGCGAGGTGCATTGCAACAGGCGCCGCAAGGCGGCATGCGGCAGGCGCCGCACGGCGCACCGCAACGGCAGCGACGAAGGGCAGCCCATTCATGCTGAAGCGTCTTTACGATTGGACCATGGCCAAGGCCGCGTCGAAGGATTCGACCAAGTGGCTTGCCGGGGTGTCCTTCGCCGAAAGCTCCTTCTTCCCGCTGCCGCCGGACCTGCTGCTGGTGCCGATGATCATCGCCAACCGCAAGGCGGCCTGGAGGCTGGCGACGATCTGCACGCTGGCCTCGGTGCTCGGCGGCATCGCCGGCTACATGATCGGCTATTTCCTGTACGAGACCATCGGCCGCTGGGTGATCGAGTTCTATCACCTGACCGACAAATTCGATCAGCTGCGCCAGACCTTCGTCGAATACGGGGCGGAGATCCTGATCATCAAGGGCATGACGCCCATCCCCTACAAGCTGCTGACCATCACTGCCGGCGTGGCGCATCTGCCGCTGTGGGTGTTCATCGGCGCCTCGATCATCTCGCGGGCGATGCGCTTCTATCTGGTCGCGGCTCTGCTGTACTTCTTCGGCCCGCCGATCCGCGCCTTCATCGAGAAGCGGCTGACGCTCGTCACCAGCGTGTTCGCGGTGGCGCTGATCGGCGGCTTCCTGGTGGTGAAGCTGCTGTAACCCGCCACCCTATTTCAGACAGACAGGACCTCCATGCCTCCGCGCGGGCGCCCGCCCCATCCCAGCCGCTCCCGCCCCCATCCTCACCACCCCAGGCCCGCCGCCCCAGCCGCGTCCGTCGCCCCGGAACCCGCCGAATCGCGCAAGCTGTTCCGGGTCGCCGGGCTGGCCGCCGTCTCCGCCCTGTTCGCCAACGAACCGGAGCGGGTGGAGCGGCTGTTCTTCGACGAGCGGCTGAAACCGGCGGTGGGAGCCTTCTGCAAGGCGATGGCGGCCGCCCGCAAGCCCTACCGCATGGTGGAGGGCGAGGAGCTGGCGAAGGTCGCCGGCACCGTCCTGCATGGCGGGGTGGTGGCGCTGATGGCGCCGCGCAGCGTGCCCCTGTTCGATCCCGAAGTCGCGCGCCGCGCGGGCGAGCCGCTGCTGATCCTGGACGGCGTCGGCAACCCGCACAATCTGGGCGCCATCCTGCGCACCGCCGCCTTCTTCGGCCTGCCGCGCGTGCTGGTTTCCGACCATCCCGGCCAGGCCCTGCCGTCGGAAGCCGCCTACCGCGTGGCGGAGGGCGGGTTCGAGTGGGTGACGCTGGAACGCGCCCCCGCCCTGCCCGCCCTGCTGAAGCGGCTGCGCACCAGCCACCGGGTCTTCGGCACGGCGCTGGACCAGACCCGGCCGACCGTCGATGCCGGCGCGCTGACCGGCTGGCGCGCGTCCTCCACTTCAAGGACGCAGAGCACAAAACCGCCCGCCGTCATCCTGGGCAACGAGGAGGACGGCATCCCGCCGGCCACGCTGGCGGCCTGCGAGGCGGTGCTGACCGTCCCCGGCAGCGGGCGCGTCCAGTCGCTGAACGTCGCCGCCACCGCCGCCATCCTCATCCACGCCCTGGCGACGGGCTGACGGCGCCAATCTCCAAGCGCAGCCCTTACCCAAGCACCAGGATCAGCACCAGCGCGACCACGATGATGGAGACCAGCGGCAGCATCTCCACCCCGTTGCGCCTCCAGGTCGACGCCGAGCCGTGGTGGCCGCCGTGGCCGGTCCCGATGTCGTCGGCCCAGCCATGGCGCGACGGCACGGCGCCCGGCGCCGAAACCGCGGGCGCCGCCGGGCTCGCCAGGTCCACCACGCCGTCGCCGCGATGGTAGTCGCCGGTCTGCCGGGCCAGCGCCGGGTTGGGACGGCCCTGCATCAGCCGCGTGTCGTCCAGCTCGACTTCGACACCGGCCGCCTCGACCCGCTCGATCACCGCGGCGGTTTCCTCCGGCGTCATCGTATCCACGGGCAGGATGCCGCCCAGCGCCTCGGCGCTCAGGCGGTTGCCGTTGCGGCGGCCATGGTCGATCAGCGATTGGACGAGGCGATCGTCGGTGGTGCTCGCCATAGTGACTCTCCTTTCTCAAGTTCCTCCTGGCCCACAAGGTCGAAACGCGGAAATACGCCCGAAGGTCCGCCGGAAACCGACGGACGGGCATGGACGGCCGGTCCTGCGCCACCTTGCCGCGGCCGGGCCGCGACCCGACATAATGGGTTCCTCCAACGGATCGCTACTGACGGGAGACCCGACCATGCTGGGGCATTTCATGCGCAAGCCGCCGACGCTGCCGACGCCGGAGGAGGCGCTGCCCGGCCGCAGCCAACCCGTTCCGGTGCCCGAGCAGCATCACGTCAACGGCCACCGCCTCACCCCGCCCTATCCGCCCGGCCTGGAGGTCATCGACCTCGGCCTCGGCTGCTTCTGGGGGGCGGAGCGCAAGTTCTGGCAGGTTCCCGGCGTCTGGGTGACCGCCGTCGGCTATCAGGGCGGCTACACCCCGAATCCGACCTATGAAGAGGTCTGCTCCGGCCGCACCGGCCATACCGAGGCGGTGCGCGTGGTCTACGACCCGGCGATGGTGAAGGTCGAGGATCTGCTGCGCGTCTTCTGGGAATCGCACGACCCGACCCAGGGCATGCGCCAGGGCAACGACGTCGGCACCCAGTACCGCTCCGCCGTCTACACCCACAGCCCGGCCCAGAAGGCGGCGGCGGAGGCGACGCTGGCGGCCTATCAGGAACGGCTGGCCCAGGCCGGATACGGCCCGATCACCACCGAGATCCGCGAGGCCCCGCCCTTCTACTTCGCGGAAGCCTACCACCAGCAGTATCTCGCCAAGAACCCCAACGGCTACTGCGGTCTGGGCGGCACCGGCGTCAGCTGCGCGGCGTGATCGCCGCAACCGGATGAAGTTGCCGGATGAAGTTGCCGGATGAAGTTGCCGGATGAAGCGGCGGAATCAGGCGGCGGGATGAATCGGCGGTAAACGCCGGGGGACGGCGCGCCCGCGGGGCTTGGCCCTTGCGGTTGCGCCGCACCGGCCCTTGCGGGTATGGTTCCGGCGGCTCTTGAAAGCTCCGGCGGCGTTACCTCCGCGGGAGCGCCGCCCGTCCAGCTGCGATTGTCATGACCAAGGAAAGAACCGAGCTGGCGACGCCGTCCCTCAGCGGCCTGCTCGAATTCTGGCTCACCAAATCCGTCGCCGGCCGGCCGCCGGTCCCCAGCAGCATCTCCCCGGCCGACCTGCGGCCGTGGAAGGACAACATCGTCGTGTTCGAGGTGATCGGGGAGGAAGCCGGCACCTTCGTCTATTCCTATTACGGCAAGGCGCTGGTCGCGGCCTTCGGCCAGTCGCGCCTGGGCGCCACGCTGGACGATCTGCCGCCGGAACAGCGCGCCGTGCTGCAGCCGGAATACGAGACGGTGCGCCGCGAACGGCTGCCAGTCGCCCGTGTCCACACCGCCGTCTTCGGCGGCCGCAGCCGCAGCTTCGAACGGCTGGTCCTGCCGATGTCCAGCGACGGCGTCGGCATCGACAAGCTGCTGGTCGCCGCCTACGAGATGACGCCGCGCGAGCTGGCGGCGCGCCCGCCGATACATAGTCCGGGGCCGGACGGCCCCTCCTCCGGTCCAGTCCCCCTCACCGTTCAGAAGCCGGGAGCCTCGGCATGACCCCGCGTATGCCGCATCTCGCCGCCCCGCCCACCCAGGCGGGCGTGGTGACCGCCGACGAGTTCAATCTGTGGTGCGCGCTGAACGGCCGCCCCTTCAACCTCGTCCCCAACCCGCGCCCCGACGGCCGCGTGATGTGGGATGTGGAGGTTCTGCCCGGCACGCCGCGCGCCGGCACCGTCTATTCCACCAACCTGTCGGACGAGGCGCTGGCGGTGGTCGCCGGCTTCGCCTTCCTGTCCGGCGTCGAGTGGGCCTACGAGGCGCGCGAGCCGGCGGAAGCCGAGGTTCCCGCCGCGCCCCCCTGCGAGGCAGCGCCGGCGCCTGAAGCGGCAAGCCCCTGCGCGCCCGCCCAGGCCGCGTCGCCGGCCGCGCCCGCCGCTCCGGCGGAGCCGGTGGACTATCCCGCCGTCTATTCGCTGCCCGCCGTCTCGCTGCTGCAGAACCCGCCGCCGCGCCCGGTCCAGCAGCATGACGAATCGGTGCTGGCCCGCAACGCGCGGATGCTGGAAACCGTCCTGAAGAACTTCCGCGTCCGCGGCGAGATCATGGACGTGCGGCCCGGCCCGGTGGTGACGCTCTATGAATTCGAGCCGGCGCCCGGCACCAAGTCCGCCACCGTCATCAACCTGACCGACGACATCGCCCGCTCGATGAGCGTGGTGACCGCCCGCATCGCCATCGTCCCCGGCCGCAGCGTCATCGGCGTCGAGCTGCCGAACCCGGTGCGCGAGATGGTCTACCTGCGCGAAAGCTTCGACCACGACGCCTTCCGCAACACCACGGCGCAACTCGCCATCGCGCTCGGCAAGGACATCAGCGGCGAGCCGGTGGTGGCCGATCTCGCCCGCATGCCGCATCTGCTGGTCGCCGGCACCACCGGCTCGGGCAAGTCGGTGGCGATCAACACCATGATCCTGTCGCTGCTCTACCGGTTGCCGCCGGAGCGCTGCCGCTTCATCATGGTCGATCCCAAGATGCTGGAGCTGTCGGTCTATGACGGCATCCCCCACCTGCTGACCCCCGTCGTCACCGATCCCAAGAAGGCGGTGGTGGCCCTGCGCTGGGCCGTGCGCGAGATGGAAAGCCGCTACGAGGCGATGTCCAAGCTCGGCGTGCGCAACATCGAGGGCTACAACGCCCGCATGGCCGAGATGATCGCCGCCGGCGAAAAGATGCCGCGCCGCGGCGCGGCGCCGGGCGAGCCGGAGAACGTCTTCGACCTGACGCCGTCGGAGCCGACGCCGCTGCCCTACATCGTCGTGATCGTCGACGAGATGGCCGACCTGATGCTGGTCGCCGGCAAGGAGATCGAAGCGGCGATCCAGCGCCTCGCCCAGATGGCGCGCGCCGCCGGCATCCACCTGATCATGGCGACCCAGCGCCCCTCGGTCGACGTCATCACCGGCACCATCAAGGCCAATTTCCCGACCCGCATCAGCTTCCAGGTCACCAGCAAGATCGACAGCCGCACCATCCTGGGCGAAGCCGGGGCGGAGCAGCTGCTGGGCCAGGGCGACATGCTCTACATGCAGGGCGGCGGCCGCATCACCCGCGTCCACGGCCCCTTCGTCTCCGATTCGGAGGTCGAGGAGATCGTGCAGTACGTCAAGGCGCAGGGCGCCCCCAACTACGTCACCGCCATCACCGAGGAGGAGGAGGAAGCCGCCGCGGTGGAGGACGAGGAGGGCGGTTCGGCCGCCGCCGGCGACGACCTCTACATGCAGGCCGTCAACCTCGTGGTGCGCGAGGGCAAGGTGTCGGTCAGCTTCATCCAGCGCCAGCTGCAGATCGGCTACAACCGCGCCGCCCGTCTGGTGGAGCGGATGGAGACCGAGCGCGTCGTCGGCCCGGCCAACCACCAGGGCAAGCGCGAAGTCCTGCTGTCCCACGCCGGCCTGTCGGCCAAACGCGCGGGCGTGTGACCCCTCTCTTCTTTTGAGGCATCCCCTCTCCCGCAAGGGGAGAGGGGAAAAAGCCCTTGAACGGGCAAGGGCAAGCTGGAGGCTCCCATGGATCCCAAGCCGCATTTCGAGACCCTCGCCCGCTACAACCGCTGGGCCAACCGCCGCCTGTACGACGCGGCGGCCCAACTGTCCGACGCGCAGTTCCGCGAGGACCGCGGCGCCTTCTTCCGCTCGATGCGCGGCACGCTGAACCACATCCTGGTCGCCGACCGGGTGTGGCTGGAGCGGATCGAAGGCACCGGCCCGAAGCCCTCGGCGCTGGACGAAACCCTGTTCGACGACTTCGCCGGCCTCCGCGCTGCCCGCGAAGCTGAGGACGAGCGCATCCTGCGCGTGCTGGCGTCCACCCCGGCGGAGCGGTTCGCGTCGGTCCTCTCCTACCGCAGCATGGCGGGCACGCCCCACGCGCTGCCCTTCGCCCAGGTGCTGACCCACGTCTTCAACCACCAGACCCACCATCGCGGACAGGCCCACGGCCTGCTGAGCCAGTTCGGGCTGGAAGCCCCGTCCATCGACTTCGTCTATTTCCTGCTGGAGTTGAAATGAGCCGCCCCGTCACCGGCCCCGCCGAGTTGGAAGCCCTCTATGGCGAACCTGGCGCCGCCTCCATCGCCAAGGAGGTGCCGGCGCTGACCCCCGGCTACCGCGCGCTGATCGAAGCGTCGCCGTTCCTCATCCTCGCCACCAGCGGGCCGGGCGGGCTGGACGCCTCGCCGCGCGGCGACGGGCCGGGCTTCGTCCGGGTGGCTGACGACCGCACCCTGCTGATCCCCGACCGCCGGGGCAACAATCGCATCGACAGCCTGCGCAACATCCTGGCCGATCCGCGCGTCGGGCTGCTGTTCCTGGTGCCGGGGCTGAACGAGACCCTGCGCGTCAACGGCCGCGCGGTGATCGACTCCGACCCTGCGCTGTGCGAGAGCTTCGCCGTCGACGGCAAGGCGCCGAAAACGGTGCTGGTGGTGACCATCGACACGGTGTTCTTCCAGTGCTCCCGCGCCCTGCTGCGCTCCCGCCTGTGGGATCCGGCGGCGCAGGTGCCGCGCGCCAGCCTGCCGTCGGCGGGGGCGCTGCTGGCGGAGGCCAGCGCCGGGCGCGAGGGCGGAGACGCCTACGACCGCTCTCTGGCCGAGCGGATCCCGAAGACGCTCTATTAAGAAGCGGTTTTCAGAATGCACTGATGCGGTCAAGGCGGATTGCAATCCGCTTTAGAGTGCGTAACAAAACCGGCCAGGAACGGTTGGTAGGGGCATGGCAGCCCCTCTTGTTTCCGACGCCTTGTGGGCGATCATCGAACCGCTGATCCCGCCGGAGCCGCCCAAGCCAAAAGGCGGACGGCCCCGGTTGGACGATCGTGCGGCGCTGACCGGCATCCTATTCGTGCTGCGCACGGGTATTCCTTGGGAGCTTCTGCCGGTGGAGATGGGCTGCGGCTCGGGGATGACCTGCTGGCGGCGTCTGCACGAGTGGCATCGGGCTGGCGTGTGGGAACGGCTGCATCGTGTGCTGCTCGACCGGCTCGGCTATGCCAACGCCATCAACTGGGATCGTGCAGCGGTGGACAGCGCCAGCGTCCCGGCAAAAAGGGGGGTGAGGAGACCGGCCCGAACCCGACGGATCGCGGCAAGCCGGGCTCCAAGCGCCACATCCTCGTCGATGCTAACGGCATCCCGCTCGCCCTGAGGATCTCGCCAGCCAACCGGCACGACAGCAAGCTGCTGGAGGCGCTGGTCGATGCCGTGCCGGCGATCCGCCAGTGTGCGGGCCGGCCCCGGCGCCGCCCGGCCAAGCTGCACGCCGACAAGGGCTACGACTTTGCACACTGCCGGCAGGCGCTGCGCCAACGAGCGATCATTCCGCGGATCGCCCGGCGTGGCGTCGAGAGCAGCGAGCGTCTTGGCCGACACCGATGGGTGGTCGAGCGTACGCTCGCTTGGTTTGCCCGCTTCCGCCGCATCGCCGTCCGCTACGAACGGCGCGCCGACATCTTCACTGCCTTTCACCATATCGCGGCCAGCCTCATCTGCTGGCGCTTCGTCCAGAGATGGTTCTGTTAGGCGCTCTAAACCCTCTCACCGGAGGGAGCGGGCATTTCGGCAAGGGTCCGGCGCAGACGGTCCGCCGTTTCGGCATCGGCCGGAAAGAACGCCTCGATCGCCAGTTCCGACAAAGTGACATCCACCGCAGTCCCGAAGACGGTCGTCGTGCTGAACAGGGTCAACGGTCCGGCCGAGGTGTGCAGGCGCAGCGGCACGACCACGTCGGGATGGTGGCCGGCTTCGCTGTCGCCATCATCCGAAGAGGGCGGGGCGGGATAGCCCTGCAGCTCGCTGCGCAGCGCCACCAGCGCCGGGTCGGCGCTCGCCTCGATCTGGCGGGTCAGGCGGGACAGCACATGGTCGCGCCATTGCGCCCAGTTGCCGATGCGGCCGGCCAACCCGCCCGGATGCAGGCTGAGCCGCAGGACGTTGACCGGCGGAGCCAGCAGTTCGGCCGATACCCCCTCCAGCAGCGGCGCCACCGCCCGGTTCGCCGCAATCAGGTGCCAATGCCGGTCCACCGCCAGCGCCGGGAAGGGCTCATGCCCGGTCAGCACGAGGTCGACCGCCTTGCGCGCCGCCTCCATCGCCGGGTTGTCCAGGCCGTGTTCGCTGTAGACCGGGGCGAAACCGGCGGCGACCAGAAGGGCGTTGCGGTCCCGCAGCGGCACGTCCAGCCGTTCGGCCAGATGGATCAGCATGCTGCGGCTCGGCTGCGAGCGGCCGGTCTCCAGGAAGCTGACATGCCGGGTGGAGATGTCGGCCTCGCAGGCGAGATCGAGCTGGCTGAGGCCGCGGCGCTGACGCCAGGACCGCAGCAGGGCGCCGACCGCCGGCCCGGCCGGCGTCCTGCCGGTGCGGGCGGCGGTTTGAGGAATGCCATGGGGCATGGAACCTGCTCCGAATTCGTGGCGACTGCCTGTGCTCGGCAACCATGGTTGCCGTCACCGGCGGGCGAAGGCCAGAAGTTCCGCGTTGAAGCGGTCGCGGTGGGTGAGGAACAGGCCGTGCGGAGCCCCCTCGTAGAACGACAGGGCGGCATTCGGCATCAGCGCCACCGTGCGCTCGGCAAGCGCCAGCGGGGTGGTCACGTCGCGCTCGCCATGCACGACCAGGGTCGGCACGGCGATGGCCGGCAGCTCTTCCCGGAAATCGGCCGAGGTGATCGCGCGGTGGCACTCCAGCAAAGCGTTCAGCGAGGATTGCAGAGCCATCCCCGTGACCCAGCCCTTCATCTCCACCGATGTTTCCTCGTTCACGAAGGGGTCGATGTTGTCGCCCAGCCATTTCGGGAAGTCGCGCAGCAGCTGTTCCGACCGGAAGGTTTCGAACATCGCCGGGTCGACGCCGTCGGGGTTGTCGCCGGTCCTCGCCATCAGCGGCGTGATCGTGCCCACCATCACCACTCCCGCCACACGCCCGGAGCCGGACTGGCCGGAGCCATGCCGGGTCAGGCAGCGCACGATCTCCCCCGTCGCCATGGAGTGGCCGACCAGCGTCACGCCGCGAAGGTCCAGCGCCTCCATCAGGGCGGCGATGTCGTCCGCCAGCCGGTCGAAGCCGTAGCCGGTGGGCGACTCGTCGGACCGGCCATGGCCGCGGCGGTCGAAGGCGATGCAGCGGCAGCCCTGTTCGGACAGCGGCGCCATCTGATAGGCCCAGGCGTCGGAGGTCAGCGACCAGCTCGACACGAAGAGGATCGGGCGGGCGCCCTCCCGGTTGCCCCAATCGCGGTAGAACAGCCGCACGCCGTCGTCGGTTTGAATGTATCCCATGGTCGTTCTCCCTTGTCGGTCCGCCGGTTTATCCCGGTGAACCCAGGATTGCCCGTGGGAGGGAGCCGAATCGATTACGTCGCAGGTAACTGCGGCCACAAATCCGCCCGCGGCGCTCGACGTTGCAGCGGATTTTGCCGAGCCCCGAGCCATGAGGCGCGCCGATCTTGGATGTGCGGCTGAACCCCGTCACGTAAGCAGAGCCAGCGGCTGTCGGAGCCGTCGTAGCCTGCGTCGGCGTAGAGCCTGCCGATGGGAATCCAAAGCGAATGCAAATTCGCTTTAGGCTCCGGCCTTCACCATGCCCTTCACTGGGCCGCGAGACGGCTGGCCGCCGCCGACTGTGCGCCGTCATCCGGCAGCCGGATGGTGAAGACGGAGCCTTCCTCGCGCGTGCTCTCCACCGTCAGGGTTCCGCCATGGGCGGCAACGATCTTCTTCGTCATATAGAGCCCCAGCCCGGTGCCCTTCGTCCCGCGCGAGGAGGAAGCGCGGAAATAGATGGAGCCGATCCGCTCCACTTCCTCGGGACTCATGCCGCGCCCGCTGTCGGCGACACGGATGACGATCTCACCTCGATCCCCGGCCGCCTCATAGCCGGCCGTCACCCGCACCGGCGCCTCCGGGGGCGAGTAGCGCAGCGCGTTCTGCACGAGGTTGCCGATCGCCACCGCCAGGAAGGGCGCGTCGACCAGCAGCGGGTGGTCCGGCGTTTCCACCGCCAACTCCAGCCTGTCCTCCGCCTCCGTCCCCGCCAACCCGCCCAATGCCTCCTGCATCAACTGGCCCAGCGACACCGGTTCCGGCTTCAGCGCCAGCGCCCCCTGGTCCAGCGCGTCGGCGGACAGGAACAGCTCCACCAGATCCACCATCTTGCGTGTGGTGTTGCGGATGCGCTCCAGCCGGGTCAGCGCCGCCGGCACCGTGATCGCACCCGACAGCTCGATCATCTGCGCCGCGCTGTCGATGGAGGCGAGCGGGGTGCGGAATTCGTGCGACAGCATGGCGACGAAGGTGCGCTGCTCCTCCGCCCGCTTGGTGGCGAAGGCCGACTCCTCGCGGGCGCGCAGCCGTTCGGACTGCAGACGGCCGATGCGCAGGGCCAGACCGACCCCCAGCACCAGCACCGCCAGCATGGACGAGATCTGATAAGGATCGGCGACGGCGAAATCGGCCGGCAGCCCGCCGCGCAGCGACATCTGCGTCAGCAGCAGGCCTGCCAGAGAGACCATCGTGCTGGCCAGATAGAAGCGCGGGCTGGGATCGTCGGGGTTCAGCCAGGCCATGCGCGCGGTCAGCACCAGCGCGATCACCACCACGACCAGCGCCGACAGCGTCACCACCGGGTTGGTCAGGGCATAGAGCGGCGTTACCGTCGTCGGCAGCATCAGCAGAACCAGCAGCGCCAGCCCCTGGTAACAGCGGCGCAGCCACGGCGCCCGGCTCCGCAGGTCGAGGATATAGACCCACATGAGCAGCCCCACGGCGAAGCCCAGGAAGCCGCTGCCGCCGACCATCATGTTGATGGCCCAGCCCGGCATGTCCGGCAGCAGGACCGCGGCGACGCCGCTGGCGAACAGGTAATAGCAGCAGACGGTGGCGACATAGCCGGTGTAGGCCAGCAGCGCCCCGTCGCGAAGGAGCAGCCCCAGCGCGACGTAGCCCAGCGTCAGGATGCCGAGCACGCCGAGGAACAGGCCCTGGAACAGCAGGTCGGGCGTCTGGTGGGCGGCATAGGCCGCCGGCGTCCACATCCGGGCGGACAGGCGGATGCCGCTGATCGAATCGACGCGCAGATAGAGCGAGACCGGCTGCCCTTCCGGCAGGGTCAGCGGCAGGGCGTGCAGCCGCGTCTTCATCGGCCGCTGGCTGAAGGGCACGAAATCGCCCAGCCGGACCAGCCGGTAGGCGTCCGGGCTCCGCGGCCGGCCGTCCGCCGCCATCGATGCCGCCGCCATCGATGCCGCCGCCATCGGTTTCGGCCCCATCGACCTGGGGATGAACAGGTCGAGATGGTCGATGTAGGCCTCGCCCATCTCCAGGATCCAGTCGGCCGGGGCACCGGGGGCGCGCAGCAGGTCGAAGCGGTACCAATGGATGTCGCGGGTCTGTCCGACGCCGCGGAAATCGCTGCGCGGCTCCATGCCTCCGGCGGCGTCGGCCTTCAGGATATCGGCGAAGTCCAGCTTGCGTTCGGGATCGACCAGCCGGGCGAAATGGCCGGCCAGCGTGGCGCCGGCGGTGGACGCCTCCAGCCTTAGCGGCTCCGCCGGCGTTGCCGCGGACGCGGCGCCCGATGCGCAAAGCCAAAGCAGGGCTGCGCCGAGCAGGACCCGCGAAAGACCGGCCGGAAAGCCGGCCAGAGAACTGGCCAGAGAACTGGCCAGAGAACTGGAAGCCCGACGCCCCGCCGGGGTGCGAATGCGAGTGCGGATGGCCGGCAGGCTGCCGCGCCGGCTTTCCATCCACCGGCCGCTCGCGCCGCCGTTCATCGCATCCGTGGTCATCGTATGGTTTCGATAAAGCTAAAGTTTTAGGAAAAGATTAAGCACATATGCATTCCATCCTCGCCTTCTGCCGATCGCGTCAGATGCGCGAGGGGGACAATTTGAACTCCACCAAAGCATCCGTCGAGGCGAGCGCCGCGACCAGAGTCATCGGGTCGAGGTCGCCCCTGCCCTGCAGAACCAGCTGGCATTCGAACTGGCCGCTGCCGTTGGCGAGGTGGAAGGCCCAGTCGACCACCTCGAAGCCATGCTTGACCACCTGTGCCCGCAACTCGTCCGGCGGCGGCGCCTTCTCGCGGGGAAACACCAGCGTCAGATGGAGAACCGAGCGGTGCGGCAGCAGCCGCTCGAGGGGCCGCAGCAGGCTCATCACCAGGATGGTCAGCAGCGCGGCGGCAATGGCGGCGGCGTAGAAGCCCAAGCCGATGATGATGCCGATGGCGGAGGTCGCCCAGATCGACGCCGCGGTGGACAGGCCGCGAATCGACAGCCTCTCGCGCATGATCACGCCTGCGCCGAGGAATCCGATGCCGGTCACGATGCCCTGGATCACCCGAGTCGGGTCGCCGGCCCCGGCGATGCTCTGCGCCCCGTCCTGAACCCATGTGCCGCCGTACCACATGGCGGGATAGGCGTTGACCACCGTCAGCGCGGCGGAGGCCAGGCAGACCAAGCCATAGGTCCGCATCCCCGCCGCCCGCCCGTGATAGCTGCGCTCGTACCCCATCAGCAGCCCGACCGCCAGCGCACCCAGCAGATGCAGAAAGATCAGCCCGTTGGTCGCCAGTTCGGCCGGCGACCAGTAGGAGCGCAGCAAATCCATGGCCATCCCATCCCGCAACAAAGCTTCATGCCTGCCCTCGAACGGCGGGCGCGGCCGTCCGGCCGCTTGCCTTCGCAGGCACGGGCCTGCGGGGCCGCAGTCGCGGCCCTTACCGCAAGGCCCCGCTCCACTCTATCGCGCTCCGCATCGGAACGCCTGCGCGGCGCGACGGGAGGGCTTGTTGCGCCATTCCGTCACAGGCGTGAATAGCTCCGCTTGACCTGTATCAATTCCAGGCCACCCGAAAGTATCGATACTAAGGTCCGAAAGCCGATACCTAAGGACCACACCTTGGTATCAGTCGTTCCATTCCCGCACCGACCGAGAGTGCAGCCATGAGGCCCAACAGTTCCCCCGTCCTGTCCCATCCGTCCGATCGGATCGCGACCGAGTCCGACCCGGCTCCGACCCGCCGGGCCGAGGGGCTGATGTTCCTATGGCTGGCCTTCCTGGTCTGGCCGCTGATCGCCGTCGGCACCGTGTCGGCCTACGGCTTCTCGATCTGGATCTACCAGCTCCTCACCCACTGAGTCCTCCGACATGCCCCGCGCCCCCGAAGTCCACATCTCCAGCCTCGTCATCCAGCACAGCCCCGACCGCACCGAGGCGGTGCGCGAGGCGGCGGCCGCCGTCTCCGGGCTGGAGTGGTGCGTTTCGGAGAACGGCAAGGCTGTCGTGACGCTGGTCACCGCCAGCGCCGCCCAGGTGGTGGAACGCATCGCCGAGCTGAACGCGCTCCCCGGCGTGCACACCACGACCATGGTCTACCACCACTACGAACCCGCGGACGCGATCGACGCAGCCTGACGGCACCGCCATCCCGGCGTCCTCCCGGCGCGCCGCATCCGCTTTTTCCCGAATGAATTTCCTCCAAACCTGGAGTCTCCGCATGTTCCTGTCCCGCCGCGATTACCTGAAGGCGCAAGCCGCCGCTGCCGCCGCCGCGGCGGCCGGAATCTCATTGCCCGCATCGGCCGCCCCCCTGCTCACCGGCGAAGGCGCCAAGCTGACCTGGTCCAAGGCCCCCTGCCGCTTCTGCGGAACCGGCTGCGGCGTGATGGTCGGCGTCAAGGACGGCCGCGTCGTCGCCACCCACGGAGACGTGAAGGCCGAGGTCAACCGCGGCCTGAACTGCGTGAAAGGCTATTTCCTGTCCAAGATCATGTATGGCGAGGACCGGCTGAACCAGCCGCTGCTGCGCATGAAGGACGGCAAGTTCGACAAGGAAGGCGAGTTCACGCCGATCAGCTGGGACGCCGCCTTCGACATCATGGCGCAGAAGTGGAAGGAGGCCCTGAAGAAGAAGGGCCCGTCCGCCGTCGGCATGTTCGGCTCCGGCCAGTGGACCATCTACGAGGGCTATGCCGCCTCCAAGCTGATGAAGGCCGGCCTGCGCTCCAACAACCTGGACCCCAACGCCCGCCACTGCATGGCGTCGGCGGTGGTCGGCTTCATGCGCACCTTCGGCATGGACGAGCCGATGGGCTGCTACGACGACATGGAGCAGGCCGACGCCTTCGTGCTGTGGGGCTCCAACATGGCGGAGATGCACCCCATCCTGTGGACGCGCGTCACCGACCGCCGCCTCAGCCATCCCGGCTGCAAGGTCGCCGTCCTGTCGACCTTCGAGCACCGCAGCTTCGACCTCGCCGACATCGGCCTGGTCTTCACCCCCGGTTCCGATCTGGCGATCCTCAACTACATCGCCAACCACATCATCAAGACCGGCCGGGTGAACAAGGAGTTCGTCGAGAAGCACTGCAACTTCAAGCGCGGCCGCGACGACATCGGCTATGGCCTGCGTCCCGAGCATGCGCTGGAGCAGAAGGCGAAGAACGCCGCCAAGGCCAACGACTCCGACCCGATCAGCTTCGAGGAGTTCGCCAAGTTCGTCGAGCCCTACACGCTGGACAAGGCGCATGAGCTGTCGGGCGTGCCGAAGAACCGGCTGGAGGCGCTGGCCGAGATGTACGCCGACCCGAAGGTGAAGGTCGTCTCCTTCTGGACCATGGGCTTCAACCAGCATGTCCGCGGCGTCTGGGCCAACAACCTCGTCTACAACATCCACCTGCTGACCGGTAAGATCTCCCAGCCCGGCAACGGCCCCTTCTCGCTGACCGGCCAGCCCTCCGCCTGCGGCACCGCGCGCGAGGTCGGCACCTTCGCCCACCGCCTGCCCGCCGACATGGTGGTGACCAACCCCGAGCACCGCAGGATCGCCGAGGAGATCTGGAAGCTGCCGGAGGGGACCATCCCCGACAAGATCGGCTACCATGCCGTTCTGCAGGACCGCATGCTCAAGGACGGCAAGCTCAACGCCTACTGGGTCATGTGCAACAACAACATGCAGACGGCCCCGAACACGGCGAAGGAGACCTTCCCCGGCTACCGCAACCCGGAGAACTTCATCGTCGTCTCCGATCCCTACCCCACCGTGACGGCGCTGGCCGCCGACCTGATCCTGCCGACCGCCATGTGGGTCGAGAAGGAGGGCGGTTACGGCAACGCCGAGCGCCGCACCCAGCTGTGGCGCCAGCTGGTCGATGCGCCGGACGGCGCGCGTTCCGACCTGTGGCAGATCATGGAGTTCTCCAAGCGCTTCCAGATCGAGGAGGTGTGGCCGGAGGATCTGCTGAACAAGAAGCCGGAATACCGCGGCAAGACGCTGTACGACGTGCTGTTCCGCAACGGCCAGGTCGACCGCTTCCCGCTGTCCGACCTCGACCCGAACTACAACAACCAGGAGGCCAAGGACGCCGGCTTCTACGTCCAGAAGGGCCTGTTCGAGGAATATGCCGCCTTCGGCCGCGGCCACGGCCATGATCTGGCGCCCTTCGACCTGTACCACCAGGAGCGCGGCCTGCGCTGGCCGGTGGTGGACGGCAAGGAGACCAAGTGGCGCTACCGCGAGGGCTCCGACCCCTATGTGAAGGCCGGCGAGGGCATGCGCTTCTACGGCAACAAGGACGGCAAGGCCAACGTCTTCGCCCTGCCCTACGAGCCGCCGGCCGAGGCGCCCGACGCCGAGTACCCGTTCTGGCTCAGCACCGGCCGCGTGCTGGAGCACTGGCACAGCGGGTCGATGACGCTGCGCGTGCCGGAGCTGCGCAAGTCGGTCCCCAACGCCCTGGTGTACATGCATCCCGACGACGCCAAGGACCTGAACGTCCGGCGCGGCCAGGAGGTGCGCATCACCTCGCGGCGCGGCGAGGTCCGGGTGCGGGTCGAGACGCGCGGGCGCAACAAGCCGCCGCGCGGCCTGGTCTTCGTTCCCTTCTTCGACCACACGGTCCTCATCAACAAGGTGACGCTCGACGCCACCGATCCCATCAGCAAACAGACCGATTTCAAGAAATGCGCGGTCAAGATCACGCCCGTCGTGAACGCCTGAGGAGTGCCGGCATCATGAAGACCCGTTTCCTGATCGCCGCGCTGGCCCTTCTGGCCGGCGTCCCGGCCCTGACCATCGGCGTCACCTCCGGTGTCGGCGCCGCCGACAAGCCCATCGTGGCGGCCCAGTCAGCCGCCAACGCCACCGGCACCGTGGGGGGGATCAAGGTCCCCTCCACCAACCATCCGATCACGCTGGATGTCCCGGCCGAGGCGACCCACCGCGAGATCACCGACGACCAGAAGCGCGTGCGCAACTACGCCGACCAGCCGCCGCTGATCCCGCATGCCATCCGCGATTACCAGATCGACCTGAACATCAACAAGTGCCTGACCTGCCACGACCGCCGCAACACGGCCGGCTCGCAGGCGCCGATGCTGTCGGTCACGCATTTCCAGGACCGTGACGGCCAGACGCTGGGCACGGTGGCGGCGCGCCGCTACTTCTGCACCCAGTGCCACGTCCAGCAGACGGACGCGCAGCCGATGGTTCCCAACAGCTTCCGCGACTTCGACTCGGTCCTGGGCCATGCCCAAGGCGGCCAGAAATGACGATCCGATCCGCCCTGACGGGCCTGTGGCGGCTGTTCGCCCGCCCCAGCGTCCACTTCAGCCTGGGTTTCCTGACGCTGGGCGGCTTCATCGCCGGCGTCCTCTTCTGGGGCGGCTTCAACACCGCGCTGGAGGCGACCAACAAGGAGGCCTTCTGCATCAGCTGCCACGAGATGCGCGACAATCCCTATGAGGAGCTGAAGCAGACCATCCACTTCACCAACCGCTCGGGCGTGCGCGCCAGCTGCCCCGACTGCCACGTCCCGCATGAGTGGACCGACAAGATCGCCCGCAAGATGCAGGCGTCGAAGGAGGTCTGGGGCAAGATCTTCGGCACCATCGACACCCCGGAGAAGTTCCAGGAGAAGCGCCGCGAGCTGGCCGAGCATGAATGGGCGCGGCTGAAGGCCAACAACTCGCTGGAATGCCGCAACTGCCACAGCGCGGATTCCATGGACATCACCAAGCAGAACCCGCGCGCCGCGAACATGCACGAGACCTACCTGTTCACCGGCCAGAACACCTGCATCGACTGCCACAAGGGCATCGCCCACCGCCTGCCCGACATGCAGGGCGTGGAACCCGGCTGGAGCATGAACACCAGCCAGAAGTGAGCATCAGGTTGCTGCAACAGCCCCGCCTCCGAAAGGAGCGGGGCTGTTTGCGTTTCACGGGAAACGTGGCGGCTGGCGGTTCAGGGTACGGAAATCCAAGGCCGCGAAGTTCATCAAGACCCGGAAGCCCAAGGATTCAGCACCGCAACACCCATCGGCTCGAAATC
Organism: Azospirillum ramasamyi; assembly: GCF_003233655.1. NCBI lineage: Bacteria > Pseudomonadati > Pseudomonadota > Alphaproteobacteria > Rhodospirillales > Azospirillaceae > Azospirillum > Azospirillum ramasamyi. Next base: position 68,956 of record NZ_CP029829.1, on the reverse strand, counting down.
CTTCGTGTTCCGCGTCACCACGCTCAAGCGATGGACCAGCGCTGTTGCCGCAATCATGCTGTCACGCTCGGGGCGCGGAGTCGGTATATGCAATGCGGCGCAACGCTGGGCCACGTCGGCATCGCATTGCGACCCCTTCCGAAAACCGCCGTTCACGCACCGACACAGACGACCGGCAACGAAGAGGCTAGAGGTGGGGCCAGGCCGGCACAAGGTGGATGTAGACACATACCTACATCAACTCTTCCCCTAATCCAGCAGCGCCACCACCCACAGCGCCAGCAGCGTCACCAGCACCGCCTCGCCCAGCCCGATCAGCCCGCGCAAACCCAGCGCCACCCACCAGCTCGGCCAATCGCGGCGGTGGCGGACCTCCTTCAGCAGGCGTTCCTGGATGCCGGCGACGGTGCGGCGGGCCGACAGGCCGGCGATGCCGCCGACCAGCGCCACCACCCCGGTGCCCAGCACGAAATACAGCGCCCCCTTCCAGCCGGCGAAATGGTCGGGGTCGTTCAGGTAATGCCCCGCGCCGACGACGATCCACACCGCCGCCGGCCAGACGCCGACGATCTCCGGCCCCGGCCCATCCGGTTTGGGTTCGTCCTTCCCTTCGCCCATCGCCGCCCTCCCTCAGCCGCCCGGCACATGGCGGTAGGCCAGCACGCGCGTCGCCGGCCCGCCCTCGACGTCGGCGAGGGGCAGCAGCAGCTCGACGAACTTCGCCCCAGGCAGCATCGGGTCGTCGCGCACCAGCAGGCAGCGCGGCTCGCCGCTCTCCAGGCAGGCGCGCAGGTCGGACAGCCAGCGCCGTGCCGCCTGTTCCGGATGGCATTCCGTCACCCGCCGCGTCGTCGGCCGCCCGTCCAGCCGGCGCTGCAGCGCCCGGCCGCAGGATTTGTAGACGAAATCGCTGCCGTCGGCGGTCGGCTCCATCAGGGCGATGCGCGGCACGCTCTCGCGCACCTGCGCGGTGTCGATCTCGACCGCCAGCGGCATGCGGCGCTTGCGCTTCAGCCTCAGCCAGTGGGTGTAGAGCACGCGGACCTGCGGCGACTGCTCCACGTCGATCGGGTCGGCGCGGCAGAGCGGCGGCGGCACGTCGAGCACCGGCGTGGCGACCGGCGCATCGGCGAAGGCGGCGGCGGCCGGCACCGTCTGGGAGACCGGCGGCATCGGCCGCGACGCCGCGGCGGTCACCGGCGCATGGGCCTGCCCGGCAGCCGTGTGGCCGATCCGGCCGCCATGCTTCTTCAGCATCGGCAGCGGCGCCCAGGCGCTGCAGGTGTGATAGCCCTTGGTGACGCGGCGGTAGTCCTGGCTGCTGGCGGTCCGGCACTCGCCCTCCACCCCGTGGCGGGCGACATGGACCAGCGTGTTGTCCTCCGACAGCGCGCGCTCCCCGCCCCACGAGACGCAGGCGGCGCAGGCGCGGCTGTCCTTGGCGAATGCGTGGCTCATCGGGGCGTGTCTCCAAAGGGTATGCGAAATGGGAGAGCGGGAATTGATGCTTCCCTTTGCCCCGCGGTTCAAGGGGCGCATGGCACCCGGGCGCCGCTGCCGAGATTCAGTCATGCGAGGGTGACATCCATGCCACCCCTTCCCCCCCGGCCCCGAACCCCCTATAAGGGGGCCTTGCACGACATGCCCATCACCGCTCTCCGTCTCCGGTCCCCCGGCGCCGGGGGGTTTTCGGCTGACCACATTTCAGAGAAGCGGACCCATGCCCAAACGCACCGACATCAAATCCATCTGCATCATCGGCGCGGGTCCGATCGTCATCGGACAGGCATGCGAGTTCGATTATTCCGGCGTCCAGGCCTGCAAGGCGCTGCGCGAGGAAGGCTACCGCGTCATCCTCGTCAACTCCAACCCGGCCACCATCATGACCGACCCCGGTCTGGCCGACGCCACCTACATCGAGCCGATCACCCCGGCCGTGGTCGCGAAGATCCTCGAGAAGGAGCGCCCCGACGCCCTGCTGCCGACCATGGGCGGCCAGACCGCGCTGAACACGGCGATGGCGCTGTCCGACGACGGCACGCTGGAGCGTCTCGGCGTGGAGATGATCGGCGCCAAGCGCGACGTCATCGCCAAGGCCGAGGACCGCATCCTCTTCCGCGACGCCATGGACAAGCTGGGCCTCGAATCGCCGAAGTCGCGCATGGTCCGCACGCTGGACGAGGCGATGGACGCGCTGGAGCTCGTCGGGCTGCCGGCGATCATCCGTCCCAGCTTCACCCTGGCCGGCACCGGCGGCGGCATCGCCTACAACCGGGCCGAGTTCGAGGACATCGTGCGCGGCGGCCTGCGCGCCAGCCCGGTCGGCGAGGTGCTGATCGAGGAATCGGTGCTGGGCTGGAAGGAATACGAGATGGAGGTCGTGCGCGACGGCGCCGACAACTGCATCATCGTCTGCTCCATCGAGAACATCGATCCGATGGGCGTCCACACCGGCGACTCGATCACCGTCGCCCCGGCGCTGACGCTGACCGACAAAGAATACCAGATCATGCGCAACGCCTCGATCGCGGTGCTGCGCGAGATCGGCGTGGACACCGGCGGCTCGAACGTGCAGTTCGCGGTCAACCCGGCCAACGGCCGCCTGATCGTCATCGAGATGAACCCGCGCGTGTCGCGCTCCTCGGCGCTCGCCTCCAAGGCCACCGGCTTCCCGATCGCCAAGATCGCCGCCAAGCTGGCCGTCGGCTACCGCCTCGACGAGCTGACCAACGACATCACCGGCACCACGCCGGCGAGCTTCGAGCCGACGATCGACTACGTCGTCACCAAGATGCCGCGCTTCACCTTCGAGAAGTTCAAGGGGTCGGAGCCGCTGCTGACCACCTCGATGAAGTCGGTGGGCGAGGCGATGTCGATCGGCCGCACCTTCCAGGAATCGGTGCAGAAGGCCCTGCGCTCGATGGAGACCGGCCTGACCGGCTTCAACGAGCTGAAGATCGCCGGCGAGGAGAACCCGGACCGCATCGCCATCCGCGGCGCGCTCGCCGCCCCGACGCCGGACCGCCTGCTGGTCATCGCCCAGGCCTTCCGCCACGGCTTCTCGGTGGAGGAGGTGCAGGCCGTCTCCAAATACGATCCGTGGTTCCTTGAGCAGATCAAGGAGATCACCGACCGCGAGGCGGCGATCCGCGACGGCGGGCTGCCGACCGACAAGGCCGGCTGGCTGAAGCTGAAGCAGATGGGCTTCTCCGACGCCCGCCTGGCCGAGCTGGCCAAGACCACCGAGGCCGCGGTCGCAGCATCCCGCCGCATGGCCGGCGTCACCCCGGTCTACAAGCGCATCGACACCTGCGCCGCCGAATTCGCCTCGGCCACCCCCTACATGTACTCGACCTACGAGACCGACGGGACCGGCGAGGCGGAGTGCGAGTCCGACCCGACCGAATCGAGGAAGGTCGTCATCCTCGGCGGCGGCCCGAACCGCATCGGCCAGGGCATCGAGTTCGACTATTGCTGCGTCCATGCCGTCTACGCCCTGCAGGAGGCCGGCATCGAGACCATCATGGTCAACTGCAACCCGGAGACCGTCTCCACCGACTACGACACCGCCGACCGCCTGTATTTCGAGCCGCTGACGGCCGAGGACGTGGTGGAGCTGGTGCGGGTCGAGCAGCGCAAGGGCACCGTGCTGGGCTGCATCGTGCAGTTCGGCGGCCAGACCCCGCTGAAGCTCGCCGCCGCCCTCGAGGCCGCCGGCATCCCGATCCTCGGCACCTCGCCGGACGCCATCGACCTGGCCGAGGACCGCGAGCGCTTCCAGAAGCTGCTGCACGAGCTGAACCTGAAGCAGCCGGCCAACGGCCTCGCCCGCTCGCTGGAAGAGGCGGAGGCGGTCGCCACCCGCATCGGCTTCCCGGTCGTCATCCGTCCGTCCTACGTGCTGGGCGGCCGGGCGATGGAGATCGTCCACGACATGGCCGGGCTCCAGCGCTACATGGGCACCGCCGTGCAGGTGTCGGGCAAGAACCCGGTGCTGATCGACAGCTACCTGCAGGACGCCATCGAGGTGGACGTGGACGTCGTCTGCGACGGCGAGACGGTCTATGTCGCCGGCGTGATGGAGCACATCGAGGAAGCCGGCATCCATTCCGGCGACAGCGCCTGCGCCCTGCCGCCCTACTCGCTGCCGGCCGAGACCATCGCCGAGATCAACCGCCAGTCGGACGCGCTCGCCCATGCGCTGAAGGTGGTCGGGCTGATGAACGTGCAGTTCGCGGTCAAGGACGGCACCGTCTACATCCTTGAGGTCAACCCGCGCGCCAGCCGCACGGTGCCCTTCGTCGCCAAGGCCACCGGCACCGCCATCGCCAAGATCGCCGCCCGCGTCATGGCCGGCGAGAAGCTGGGCGCCTTCACCCTGAACGGCCCGACCCCGCCGCACACCGCGGTCAAGGAGGCGGTCTTCCCCTTCGCCCGCTTCCCCGGCGTCGACATCGTTCTGGGGCCGGAGATGAAGTCGACGGGCGAGGTCATGGGCCTCGACCACAACTTCGCGCTCGCCTTCGCCAAGGCGCAGCTCGGCGCCGGCGTCACCCTGCCGGTCAAGGGCAGCGTCTTCGTCTCGGTCAAGGACCGCGACAAGCCGGCGCTGGCGGTGATCTCCAAGAAGCTGCACGACATGGGCTTCCGCATCCTCGCCACCTCCGGCACCGCCAAGGTGCTGAGCGAGGCCGGCGTGCCGGCGGAGACCATCAACAAGGTGGTGGAAGGCCAGCCGCACATCGTCGACGCCATGATCAACGGCGACGTGCATCTGGTCATCAACACCACGGAAGGCGCCCAGGCGCTGTCCGACAGCTTCAGCCTGCGCCGCACCGCGCTGACCTACAACATTCCGTACTACACCACCGTGGCGGGCGCACGCGCGGCAGTGGAAGCGATTGCCGCACTCCGGAACGGCAGCCTTGAAGTCGCCCCGTTGCAGTCGTACCTTAGCGGATCGTATTAAGGACGGACGACGGCGCGGCGGACCTCCTCCGCGCCGTCTTCGTCCTTGATGTCGCTTTGGACAGGTCGAACGACTGCAAGCGGTGATGGACCGAACATGGAAAAAGTTCCGATGACAGCGGCGGGCTTCAACCGCCTCCAGGAGGAATTGAAGCACCTTAAGATCACCGAACGCCCGGCGGTCATCAAAGCCATCGCGGAGGCCCGCGAACACGGCGACCTTTCGGAAAACGCCGAGTATCACGCGGCGCGCGAACGTCAGAGCTTCATCGAAGGCCGCGTGCTGGAGCTTGAGGACAAGATCAGCCGCGCCGAGGTCATCGACCCGGCCAAGCTGTCGGGCAACACCGTGAAATTCGGTGCGACCGTGACGCTCGCCGACCAGGACACGGACGAGGAGACGACCTACCAGATCGTCGGCCAGGACGAGAGCGACATCAAGAACCGCCTGCTGTCGATCCAGGCGCCGCTCGCCCGCGCCCTGATCAACAAGTCCGTCGGCGACAGCGTGGAAGTCTCCACCCCCGGCGGCTCCAAGCTGTACGAGATCGTCTCGGTCGAGTTCCGCTGAGGGTTTTCCCCCTCCGCCCTGAAATCCCCCTCTCCCCCCTGGGGTGAGGGGGCTTCAGCGTCCCCCTCACCCGCCAAGCTTATCCCTGAAGAACTCCGTCACCCGCCGGATCGCGTCCGAGCGGGCGTCTTCGTTCGTGCCGACATGGGCCGTTCCATCGGGTGCGGTGGCGAGGTCCTTGCGCTGGCGCACCGGGGCCTCGGGGGCGTCGAAGCCGTGGTAGGCGTCGGGATAGACCACCAGCTCCATCCTGTCCTTCACCCCCTCGCGCGCGGACAGCTCCACGCAGGCTTCCGGCGGCGTCCAGTCGTCCTTGTCGCCCGCCAGCAGCAGCAGCGGGCCGTCGGGCCGCCAGTTCTCGTTGCTCAAGGATGCCCGGCAGCCGGGATAGAAGGCCACCGCGGCGCGGAAGCCGCCCGCCTCCGACCCCGCCGGCCCGTCCTCGCCGGCGCTGTAGGCGGCCAGCACGGTGCCCGCCCCCTGCGACCAGCCGATCAGGCCGATGCGGCCATGCTCCACCTCCGGCCGCTTGCGCAGGAAGGCCAGCGCCGCCCAGGCGTCGCGCTTGCGCTCCACCGTGGCGCGGACGGTGCGGTCCTTCAGCGCGGTGGTGCAGACCTCGTCGACGTCGCGCGGGCCGAAGCTGTCGACCATCAGCACCTCGTAGCCCTGGCGCTGCAGGTGGGTCGCCCACCAGACATTGCGCGGCGACACCCGGCCGTTGCGGGCATAAAGGCCGCCGCAGCCATGCAGCATGACCACCGCCGGGTGCGGACCGGCGCCGGAGGGACGCAGCAGCCGCCCGGTCAGCATCGTCGGCGCCCCGCCGGTCAGGTCGCCGTCGGCGGACGGAAAGCGGACGATCTCCTCGGCGTGGACGCCGACCGCGGCCTGGGCCGTTCCGGCCGGGATCGCCATCCCGGCGGCGAAGATCCCGATACCGGCACACAGCGCCGCACCCAGCACAGCCGCGCGACCGCGGGTGGAAGCCTTCATTGTCCAGCGTCCCCGACACCCGGCGCCGGCCACGGCGGCGGCGCTCGCAGGCGCAATATTAATCCCCGGCGCCGCGGAAGACCATGGCCGCCCTTCAATTGTCCCCGAAGCCCACCCTGCCCGACAGTGGACGCTGCCTTGCGGCCCTGTTTGCGCTAGTCTGCGGCCCCATGACCGACGCCCCCGCCCCGCCCGCTCCGCCGTCCCCCGCACAGCCATCCGCCGCAGCGCCGTCCGCCACGGCCCCCGCCTTCGGCGCCTTCTGCCTCTACTGGCTGCGGCTGGGGCTGACCAGCTTCGGCGGCCCGGCCGGGCAGATCGCCATGATGCAGAGCGATCTGGTCGACCGCCGCCGCTGGATCGACCAGACGCGGTTCCTGCACGCGCTGAACTTCTGCATGCTGCTGCCGGGGCCGGAGGCGCAGCAACTCGCCACCTATATCGGCTGGCGGCTGCACGGGATACGCGGCGGGCTGGTGGCGGGCGGGCTGTTCGTGCTGCCGGGCGCCCTGGTTCTGCTCGCCCTGTCCTGGATCGCCGCCGCCCATGGCGACACCGGACTGGTCGGCGCGCTGTTCAACGGCATCAAGCCGGCGGTGGTGGCGATCATCGTCGCCGCGGTCTGGCGGATGGGCCGCCGCACGCTGAAGGGGCCGGCGGCGGTGGCGATGGCCGGCGCCGCCTTCCTGGCGCTGTTCGCGCTGCATCTGCCCTTCCCGCTGGTCATCGGCGTGGCCGCCCTGATCGGCGGCGTCGCGGCACGGATGGGCCGCCATTGGTTCGCCCACCCGCATCCGGTGGCGGATGACGATGCCGTAGCGGACGCGGCGGAGCCGGCGCCCCGGCCCGGCCGGCTGCTGCTCCTGGCGGCGCTGTTCGTCCTGCTTTGGGCGGTTCCCGTGGGAGCGGTGCTGCTGGCCTTCGGGACCGACCCCTGGGGCGGCGTCGCGGCGCTGTTCACCAAGGCGGCCTTCGTCACCTTCGGCGGCGCCTATGCCGTGCTGCCCTATATCGCCGGGCAGGCGGTGGATAGCTATGGCTGGCTCGGCCCGCGCGAGATGGTCGACGGGCTGGCGCTGGCCGAGACGACGCCGGGGCCGCTGATCCTGGTGACGCAGTATGTCGGCTTCTTCGCCGGCTGGAACCGGCCGGGCGCGCTGTCGCCGGGGCTGGCGGGAACGCTGGGGGCGGCGCTGACGACCTACGTCACCTTCCTGCCCTGCTTCCTGTTCATCTTCGCCGGGGCCCCCTATGTCGAGCGGCTGATCCACAACCGTCTGGCCGCGGGGGCGCTGGCCGCCATCGCCGCGGCGGTGGTGGGGGTGATCCTGAACCTGGGCGTCTATCTGGGGATGGCGGTGCTGCTGCCGGACGGGCAGCACGGCACGGGGAGCCTGATCTGGGCCTGGGCGATCATGCTGGCCGCGCTCTACGCCCTGACCCGGCGGGCGATGGCGATGCATTGGGTGGTGCTGGGGGGAGCCGCGGCGGGCCTGCTCCAGGCGCTCGCCGCATCCTCCCTGTAGAAAGGCCTTTCGAGCCTTGCCCGTTCAGCGCCGGGTGGCGCGGGCGGGCGTCGTCTCGTCCTCGGCGAAATCCTCGTCCTCGTCGTCCTCGGTCCCTTCCGGGATGTCGGGCGAATCGACGTCGATGGGAACGCCGGGGGTGTGCTTGCTGGTGCGGATCGACAGGGCCGACTTCACATGGGCGACGTTGGGCGCCGAGGTCAGCTTGGTGGTCAGGAAGCGCTGGTAGTCGTCCCAGTCCTCCGCCACGATCTTCAGGACGAAATCATATTCACCGGCCAGCATGTTGCACTCACGCACGAGCGGCCAGCTGTTGACGAGCTCCTCGAATTTCTTTAGGTCCGCTTCGGCCTGGCTGCTGAGGCCGACCTGGGCGAACACCGTGACGCCGAACCCCAGTGCATCGGGGTTGACGTCGGCATGGTAGCCACGGATGAATCCAGCCTCTTCCAACGCGCGGACGCGGCGCAGGCAGGGCGGAGCGGAGATGCCGGCACGTCGGGCAAGCTCCACGTTGGTCATCCGGCCGTCGTTCTGCAGATCGCGCAGAATCCGACGGTCAATTCGGTCGAGTTTGACCCGCCGCATGGTTTACTCGGTCGCTCCGGGGATGATTTGGAGAAAGGATATTACACGGGCATGGTGTCTACGCCAAGACCGAAACCCCCGCAAGGGCGAGCAACCCGGATACCGGTCTTTTCACCGCAATCCCCTCAGCACCCCGAACGATCCGAGTTCTCATGCAACCTGTGACCTCCTCGCCCCTGACCTGCTGGGTTGTGTCGGACGGCAAGGCCGGCATGGAAAACCAGTGCATCGGGCTGGCCGAGGCGCTGGGCCTGACGCCGGTGATCAAGCGCGTCCACCTGCGCACCCCATGGCGCCAGTTGACCCCCTACTGGCGCATCGGCAACCGCTTCGCCGCCAGCCGCAGGGGCGATCCGGTGGAGCCGCCCTGGCCCGACATCCTGATCGGCACCGGCCGGCAGTCCGTCGCCGTCTCGCTGGCGGTGCGCCGCCAGTCGCGCGGGCGGACCTTCACCGTCCAGATCCAGGATCCGGTGATGAGCCCGCGGCATTTCGATCTGGTCGTCGTGCCGCGCCACGACAAGTTGCGGGCCGAGAACGTGATGGTGACGCACGGCGCGCTGCACCGGGTGACGCCCGCCATCCTGGCCGACGCCGCCGAACGCTTCGCCCCGCGTCTGGCCCATCTGCCGCATCCGCGCATCGCCGTGCTGATCGGCGGCGACAACGGCGTCTACCGCCTGACGCCCACCATCATGGGCGACGTGGCCGAACGGCTGGCCAACCTGACGCGCAGCCATGGCGCCGGGCTGATGGTCACCCCGTCGCGCCGCACCGGCGCCGACAACGAGGCGATCCTGCGCGCCCGCCTGTCCGGCCTGCCGGCGGAGGTGTGGGACGGCACCGGCGAGAACCCCTATTTCGCCTATCTCGGCCTTGCCGACGCGGTGGTGGTGACCTGCGACAGCGTGTCGATGACGTCGGAGGCCTGCTCCACCGGCAAGCCCGTCTATGTGATCGAACTGGACGGCGGGTCGCCCAAGTTCCGCGCCTTCCATGACGGGCTGTACCGGGACGGCATCACCCGGCCGTTCGACGGCTCGCTCGACCACTGGAGCTATCAGCCGATGGACGAGACGCGGATCGTCGCCGAAGAGGTGATGCGCCGGCTGCCCGCGCACAGGAAGCGGCACGGTCTGGCATAACGGGCCGGCGGGGCGCGGCGACGCGACCAATGCGCGCACCCGGCCGGCAGGACCGGTTTGGCTTCGGCGTCGGTGTACGGACCATGGCATAAGCGGCGGCAAACCGGCCGTCGCGGACGGTCGCCCCTGGACCGGGAGCCATGCCATCATGACCACCGCCGACACCGTTTCCGCCTGCTTCCTGCGCTGCCTGGAGCGCAGCCGGCTGTCCGAGACGCCGTACAATCACTGGCTGCTGTCCGAAGCCCTGCCGGAGGAGGACGCCGACGCCATCGCCGCCCTGCCCTGGGGGCCGCCGCGGGTGTCCGACACCTATGGCAAGCGCGAGACCAACAACGCGTCCCGCACCTATTTCAGCGAGGAGAACCGGGCAGAATACCCGGTTTGCGAGACGGTCGCCCAGGCCTTCCAGGGCCGTCCGGTGGTGGAGGCGATCCAGCGCACCTGCAACGTCGACCTGTCCGGCACCAGCCTGCGCATCGAATATTGCCAGGACACCGACGGCTTCTGGCTGGAGCCGCACACCGACATCGGCGTCAAGAAGTTCACGATGCTGATCTATCTGTCCAAGGGGCCGAACTGCGCCCATTGGGGCACCGACGTGCTGGACGAGACGCGGACGGTGGTCGCCCGCGCGCCCTACGCCTTCAATGAAGGGCTGATCTTCATCCCCGCCGGCAACACCTGGCATGGGTTCGAGAAACGTCCGATCGACGGCGTGCGCAAATCGATCATCGTCAACTATGTCGGCCCCGAATGGCGCGCGCGGCAGGAACTCTGCTTCCCCGAAGAGCCCATTGCATAAAACTTCCGTCGAGTTTATGTGGGGTTCGTGTGGGGGGCGAATCACTTGTCGGCCTGCTCTCTGGGAGTTCAGTACCCATGTCCATGCTCGATCTGGACCGATTCCGCGCCACCCCTCTGCAGCATGATCCCTACGACTTCCTCTGCGTTCCGGGCTTCGTGAAGCGGGAGTTTCTCGAGGATCTGCACCGCGACTATCCCAAGGTCGACAGGCCGGGCTCCATCCCGCTGGGCATCTTCCCCCAGGGGCCGAGCTTCGACCGGCTGATCGCCGAACTGAAGGGGCCGGAGGTCTGCAAGGCCTTCTCCGACAAGTTCGGGATCGACCTGTCGGGCTATCCGACGATGTTCACGGCGCGCGGCATGTGCCGGCCGACCGACGGCAAGATCCACCCGGATTCGGCCAGCAAGGTCATCACCGTCCTGATCTACATGAACCCGCCCTGGGAGGCCGCCGGCGGCCGCCTGCGCATCCTGCGCTCCCAGGACCTGGAGGATTACGCCGCCGAGGTTCCGCCGGAGGAAGGCACGCTGATGTGCTTCCGCCGCAGCGACACCTCCTGGCACGGCCACCACCCCTTCGAAGGCCAGCGCCGCGCGATCCAGATGAACTGGGTCAAGGGTAGCGTCTACATCTGGCACGAACAGTGGCGCCACCGCGTCGGCGCCTGGGCCAAGGGCGTCTTCGGCGGGCAGCCGAAGGGGTATTGAGGGGGCCCCTTACCCCACTGCCCCTCTCCCCCTCTGGCCCTTACCCCGCCACCATCGCCGCCAGCGTCTCCAGCCTGTCCGCCTCATGCGCCGGCTTGTCCCAGCGGATGCGGTGGACGCGGGGGAAGCGCATCGCCAGCCCGCTCTTGTGCCGGTTGGACGGATGCACGCTGTCGAAGGCGACCTCCAGAACCAGCCCGGCCGCCACCTCGCGCACCGGGCCGTAGCGGCGTGTGGTGTGGTTGCGCACCCAGCGGTCCAATTCGATCAGCTCGGCATCGGTGAAGCCGGAATAGGCCTTGCCGACCGGCACCAGCTCCTCCCCGCGCCAGACGCCGAAGGTGTAGTCGGAATAATAGCTCGACCGCTTCCCGTGGCCGCGCTGGGCGTACATCATCACGGCGTCGAGCGTCAGCGCCCCGCGCTTCCACTTGAACCACGGCCCCTTCGGCCGCCCGGCCAGATAGGCGCTGTCGCGCCGCTTCAGCATCAGCCCCTCGATGCCGTTCTCCCGCGCGCCCTCGCGCAGACCGACCAGTTCGTCCCAGCCGCCGAAGGGCACCAGCGGCGACAGATCCATCCGCCGCGGCCGAACCGCCTCGTACCAGCGCTCCAGCCGGGCGCGCCGTTCGACGAAGGACAGGCCGCGCAAATCCTCCCCGCCGTCGAACAGGATATCGTAGAGCCGCACCCAGGCCGGCCCGTCGCGCAGCATCTGCGCCGTCACCGTCTTGCGGTTGAGGCGCTGCTGCAGGTCGTTGAAGGGCGCCACCACCCCGTCGCGCGCCACCAGCAGCTCGCCGTCCAGCACCGCGTCGAAGCTCATGTGATCGACGATGTCGGGAAAGGCGCCGGACACGTCGTCGCCGGTGCGGCTGTAGAGCCGCCGCTCCCCGCCGCGCGCCGCCAGCTGCACCCGGATGCCGTCCCATTTCCATTCGGCGGCATAGGCGGCGGGGTCGAGCGCGGCACGGTCCTCCTCCTCCAGCGGGTGGGACAGCATCATCGGGCGGAAGCCCGCCCCGGCCCCGGTCGCCGGGCGGTCCGATCGTCCCTCCAGCCAGGCGAACAGCTCCGCATAGGGCGCGGTCAGCCCATGCCAGACCTCCTCCACGTCGTCGACGCCAACCTCCGGCCGGGCAATCCTGCCCCATTCCGCCAGCGCCGTCTTGGCGAGCCGCGCCGACACGCCGATGCGCAGCGCTCCGGTGATCAGCTTCAGCAAAGCGAAGCGCCCCGACGAGTCGAGCGTGTCGAGCCAGCCCTCCACCAGCCCCATCACCTGCCCGCGCCTGGCGGCCTGCAGGCACTCCACCACCTCGTTCAGGCCGGGCGGCAGGCTGTTGGCCCTTTCCGGCCGCTCCGGCCAGATCAGCGCCACCGTCTCCGCCAGATCGCCGACATAGTCGTAGGACAGCGCCAGCAGTTCCGGATCGACCCTGGTCGCCGCCAGTTCGCGGATCGCCGCCGGCTTGGCCTCGCGGAAGCTCAGGGCTCCGGTCAGCGCCGCCAGCGCCCAGCCGCGCTCGGGGTCGGGGGTGGTGGCGAAATGCTCGACCAGCAGGCGGATCTTGCCGTTGCGCGAGGGCATGAAGACCAGCGCGTCGATCAGCGCGGCAAAGCGGTTCACGGTGCCTCCCCTTCCCCGGCCTTCTCGGGACCGCCCTCGAGATCCTCGTCCTCGAAACCGATCAGCGCCAGCGCGCGGGCGCGGATGCCGCGGCTGGTGGCGTAATGGACCAGCGCCTCCTCCCGGCCATGCGTCACCCAGACCTCCGGCGCGCCGACATCCTCCAGCGTCCGGCACAGCTCGTCCCAGTCGGCATGGTCGGAGATGACCAGCGGCAGTTCCACCCCGCGCTGGCGGGCACGCTGGCGCACCCGCATCCAGCCCGACGCCACCGCCACCACCGGATCGGCCAGCCGCCGCGCCCAGCGGTCGGCCACCGCCGCCGGCGGGGCCAGCACCAGGGCGCCCTTCAAATCCTCCTTCGCCGCCACCGTCGCCGGGCGCAGCTCCCCCAGCTCCACGCCCCATTCGCCATAGAGCCGGCACAGCGGCTCCAGCGCGCCGTGCAGCCAGATCGGCCGGTCGTATCCCGCCGCCCGCAGCAGCGTGATCAGCCGCTGGCATTTGCCCAGCGCATAGACGCCGACGACATGGCTGCGCTCGGGGAACAGCGCCATCGAATGCAGCAGCTTCCCCACCTCGCCCAGATCCGGCGGGTGGCGGAACACCGGCAGGCCGAAGGTCGCCTCGGTGACGAAGACGTCGCAGGGCACCGGCTCGAACGGCGCGCAGGTGCGGTCGGGCCGGCGCTTGTAGTCGCCCGACACCACCACGCGCGACCCGGCATGTTCCAGCACCACCTGCGCGCTGCCCAGCACATGGCCGGCCGGCACCAGCCGCACCGCCACGCCGCCGATGTTCAGCCCCTCGCCATACTCCAGCGGCTGCAGGCTTCCCCCCACCCCCGCGCCCATCCGCTGGCGCATGATGGCCAGCGTGCCCGGAGTCGCCAGCACATGGCGGTTGCCGGGCCGGGCATGGTCGGAATGGCCGTGGGTGACGACCGCGCGCTCCACCGGGCGCACCGGGTCGATGTAGAAGCCCCCCGGCTCGACATAGAGCCCTTCGGGACGGACCTTGATCCACCGGTCGGGATGCGGGCGGTCGGGATGCGGGCGATCGGGATTGGATTGGTGTGCAGCGGACATGCGTCCTAATATAGGCCGTTCCAACCGCCCCCCAACTTCGAAGACACAGCGCATGCACCCGAACCTGTTGCCGACACCCGAGGTCGCCGACGCACTCGCTTCAGGGCGTCCCGTGGTGGCGCTGGAATCGACGGTGATCTCCCACGGCATGCCTTACCCGCGCAACCTGGAGACCGCCCGCGCGCTGGAGGCGGAGGTGCGGGCGGCGGGCGCGATCCCCGCCACCATCGCGGTGATGGACGGGCGCATCCGCATCGGGCTGGACGACGAGGCGCTGGAGCGTCTGGCGGCCGGCGGCCATGCCGTGCGCAAGCTGAGCCGCCGCGACCTGCCCATCGCCATCGCGACCGGGGCGCTGGGGGCGACCACGGTGGCGGCGACGATGATCGGGGCGCGGCTGGCCGGCATCGCCGTCTTCGCCACCGGCGGCATCGGCGGCGTCCATCGCGGGGCGGAGACCAGCTTCGACATCTCCGCCGACCTGGACGAGCTGGCGCGCACGTCGGTCTGCGTGGTCTGCGCCGGGGCCAAGTCGATTCTCGACCTGCCCAAGACGCTCGAGGTGCTGGAGACCCGCGGAGTCCCGGTGCTGGGCTTCGGCACCGACGAATTTCCGGCCTTCTACAGCCGCCGCAGCGGCCTGCCCGTCGATCATCGCTGTGACAACGCAACCGCGGTGGCAGACATTCTGCGCGCGAAATGGCGGCTCGGCCTGGATGGCGGCGTTCTGCTGGCGAACCCGATCCCGCCCGCCGACGAGCTTGACGCCGACGCCATGGAAACCGCCGTCGCCCAGGCGCTGGCCGATGCGGAAGCCAATGGAATCAAGGGGAAGGACATCACCCCGCATCTGCTGGCGGCGCTGGAGCGCATCACCGGCGGGCGCAGCCTGACCGCCAACATCGCGCTGATCCGCAACAATGCGCGGGTCGCGGCGGGGGTCGCCGCCGCCCTTGCCGCCGCCTAGAACCGAATGGATAGGCCATACTCCAGGTGGATTAAGTCTTTAGCCCCGGTCCGGGCTTAAGACCCCGTTAACCGCCTGCGCGCAAATCTGTCGTCATCGAACGAGCGGAGGTTTCTATGCGCGCACCCAGCAGCACCTCGACCCTGGTTTCCCGGATGATTGCGATGGCCGGCCAAGGCGATGAGGCGCCGGGCGTCACGGAGATGAAGGAGCCGGCCCATGTGAAGCGCATCGTCTGGGCCTCCCAGGCGGCGAAGCTCCGGGTTTCCCTCTCCTCCCGCACCATCCACGAGATCGAAAGCGCCGTCACCGCCGATCTGGACAGCATGGAACTGCCGGAAGTGTTCTTCACCTCGGTGGAGGTTTGCGGCCATGTGGTCACCTGCGACCTCGACGCCTCCGGCACCGCGTCCATCTTCGGGCTGATCGAGGCCCACGAGTATGACGATCTGGTCGAGGAGGCCGGCGACGACGCCCTGTTCGGCGTCGATTGGGACGGCGTCTACGTCACCCCGGCCCGCACCCGGCACTGATCCCGGCCGATCCGGTACGGCATACCGGGTCCACGCATCCGCTTCCGATGTTCCAATCGACGACGAACGCCCCGCAGGCCGCCTGCGGGGCGTTCGTCGTATCCAGCCGGATCTCAGGTCCGCCGCGGGGCGGCCGCAGCGTCAAAGGATGATGTTGCAGGCCGTGAGGCTGTCCACCCCCTGCAGGGTGATCTTGAAGTCGGCACGTCCGTCGCCGTTGACGTCTCCCTGGAGCATGCCGTCGGCCCAACGCAATTCGCCGGCTTTCCGATCGAATTCGGCGCCGTCGATGAAGGTGAAGGACTGATCGCCGCGCCGATGGGTGTTGGCGTCGATGCTGTGCAGGTCCAGGGTGTCGTCCGGGGCGAAATCGACGATGGTGTCGTGCTGCGTCCCCTTGCCGATGTCCCGGACGGACCTGAACACGAACCGGTCGGCACCGTCGCCGCCCGCGAGCAGATCGGCACCTTCATCGCCCCGGATCAGATCGTCACCGGCGCTGCCGAGCAGGGTGTCGTCGCCACGGCCTCCCAGCAGCGTGTCGTCGCCGAGCCCGCCGACCATCAGTTCCGCCTTCCTTGAGCCGCGGAGGGTGTCGTCGCCGCCGAAGCCGAGAACGGCGTGGTTGCCCCTCTTCGCGTTCGACACCAACGTTTCGCCGTCGGCCGTCCCGGTGTCGAAGCGCCAGCCCTCCTTGAAAAGCCAGCTGTAATCGACGCCGGTGGCCTCATCCGCCGCGGCCAGGAAGTTGGCGCGGGCCTCCTCCGGGGTGGTCGCCGCCTCCTTGGAGATCAGGCTTTGCCAGAAGCGGGTGTAATTGTCCTCACCGAAATCCTCGTAGAGGCGGTGGAGGAGCGATCCGGCGAGGTCGGCTCCGCCGAGCCCATAGGGGTTCTCCGGGCCCGTATCGGTGACGAGCGTGTTGCGCCAGGTGAGGTTGGGGTTCGAAAAATAGAGCCGGGCCATGTCCTGCTGAAGGGCCGAAACCAGCTGGTCCCAGTCCATGCCGTTGAAGGAGAGGCCGTCCACACCGGCGGCCTCCATCGAGAGAAAGCGGTTCTCGATGGCGAAGCCGGTGGTGAAGGGCGGCAGCGTGTTGAGCGGCTGGTCGTAGAACCAGAAATTCCGGCCGAGTTCGTAGAAGAGAACCTGATCGTAGAGACCGGCGTCCCGCACGCCGTCGTAGAGGATATTGAAGTACTCGGGCATGATCTCGATGCCCGTGAAGCCGAGAAGCCCGCAGCCGGCCCCGCAGGTATCCTGCACTTCGGCGATCGTGGCCTTGCCGTTGTAGGTAAAGTAAGGCGACGGGCTCCGACCCGTTATGCGCGAATAGAAATCGTAGGCTTCGTCCAGCTTGGCGACGATGTTCTGCATCACGCCGGCGTCGAGATCCGACGACTGGGTGAGGAGGACGATGTTTCGTCCTTCCCACGCCGTCCGTTCGAGCACCTCCCCATAGATCGACGTATAGGCAACCACGACCGTCCTCCATGGTTGATTATCCTCTTACCCCTGGAGTGTTCGCCGGCAACCGGAGGCTGTCGATTGCGGCTTGGGATGGGGTATGGCAAGCGGGACTAATCACCTCGCCGCCGAGTCCAATCGGGCGGAGTGACGCCGCCCCCCTATCGCTCGCCTGGAACGCTCCGACAGGGGCGCTCACCGCCGCGGAACGGCGAGCGGCCACAGCTGTTCTCCCGGCTACACTCATGCCCTTCCCCATTTGGGAGACACCATCCGTGTCAGCCGCCACCGCCAAGCCCCTGCCTCACGCGCCGCTGCCCTATGCACCGTCGGTCGAACGCCCCGGTCCCGACGAAGCCCGGCTTTTCGACGAGCTGGCGGAGACGATGCTGTCGATCAGCCGCAAGACCTACGAGGACAGCGGGCACGCCAACCGCAGCGTCCATGCCAAGAGCCATGGGCTGCTGATCGGCCGGCTCGACGTGCTGGACGATCTGCCGGCCGAGCTGGCCCAGGGCCTGTTCGCGCAGGCGGAGAGCTATCCGGTGATCCTGCGGCTGTCGACGACGCCGGGCGACCTCCTGCCCGACAGCGTATCGACCCCGCGCGGTCTGGCGGTGAAGGTGCTGGGCGTGACCGGCGAACGTCTGCCGGGATCGGAGAATCAGGCGACCCAGGATTTGGTGATGGCCAACGCCCCGGTCTTCTCGGCGCCGGACGCCAGGCAGTTCCTGTCGATGCTGAAGCTGCTGGCCGCCACCACCGACCGGGCGGAGACGGCGAAGAAGGCGCTGTCCGCGACCCTGCGCGCCGCCGAACGGGTGGTGGAGGCCTTCGGCGGCGAAAGCGCCACCCTGAAGACGCTGGGCGGCCACCCCGCGACCCATATCCTGGGCGAGACCTTCTTCAGCCAGGCGGCCCTGCGCCACGGCGCCCATATCGCCAAGCTGCAGATCGTCCCCGTCTCGTCCAACCTGACGGCGCTGACCGATGCGCCGCTGAGCGTCAACGGCAAGCCCGACAGCCTGCGCGATGCGGTGGTGGAGTTCTTCCGCGACCAGGAAGCGGTCTGGGAACTGCGCGTCCAGCTGCGCACCGACGAGGAGCGCATGCCGGTGGAGGATGCCAGCGTGTTGTGGCCGGAGGAGCTGAGCCCCTACCGCACCGTCGCCCGCATCACCGTGCCGCCGCAGACCGCCTGGAGCGAGGAGCGTTCCCGCGCCGGCGACGACCGGCTGGCCTTCAGCCCCTGGCACGGTCTGGCCGCGCATCGGCCGCTCGGCTCGATCATGCGCGCCCGCCGCATCGCCTACGCCCGCTCCTCCGATTTCCGCATGGAGCGCAACGGCTGCCCGATGCAGGAACCGGCGGCGGGCTACCGCCTGCCGGGGTGAGCCTGCAATCCCCTCGCCCCGCTCACTGCAGGCTGCGCTGCATCTCCTCGAAGGTGCGGGAGAAGCCGTTCAGCGGGAAATCGATGTCGCGCTTGCCCAGGCGCGGGGAGCTGACGCGGACCAGGATGGTCGAGCCGTTGCGGAACTGATCGGCGACGCGGCCGGACACGAAGTTCGGGAACATGCACATGTTCAGCGTCGCGACATGCGATTCGATGCGCGGCTGGCGGTCGACGCGGATGGCGCAGCGGTCGACCAGCCCCTGGCTGGTGGTCAGGAACAGGTGGAAGTCGTTGCCGGTCGGGATGACGCTGAGCGCGATGAAGCCGACATCCTTCCCGTCGTCAAACAGGCGGTAGATCATCAGCCGGCAGGTCTTGCTGTCGGTCATCCGGTCGATGTCGCACTGGTTGGTCCAGGCGCCCTCCGGCCCGAAATCGGCGGCGGCCTTGGAGAAGTCCACGGCGGCCGCCGGTGCGGCCAGCGACAGGGCCAGAAGTCCCGTGGCGACAGCCGCCCTGAAGCCACCCATCAGACCCTTTGCACGCATCGACCCGCTCCCCGCCATCGTTCGTGTTAACACGGAAGGCGCCATGATAACCGGCGGCGGCGGGGGTGCAAGGCACGAGATGCCGCGCGCCGCTCCCGAAGGACGGGCCAAGGACGGCCCGGCGCGCGGCATTCCCCGATCGGATGCAGATCAGATGCGTCCTTCCTCGAAGTCGCGGAAGGCCTGCATCACCTCTTCCCGCGTGTTCATGACGAAGGGGCCGCCCCAGGCGATGGGTTCGCCGATCGGCTTGCCGGCCAGCAGCAGGAAGCGCGCGCCCTCGGGTCCGGCCGCCGCCTCCACCCGCTCGCCGTCGCCGAGCACGATCACCCGCGGCCCGGAAAATGTCTGGGCCGGCAGCCCCTCGCCGCCGACGTCCAGCGTGCCTTCGAACAGCACGAGGAAGGCGGTATGGCCGGCCGGCAGCGGCTCCACGAAGGCGGCGGACGCCGGCAAAGCCACGTCGAAATAGCGCGCGTCGGTGGCTTCGGCCCGCACCGGCCCGGCGGTGCCGCGGGCGGTGTCGCCGGCGATCACGGTGACGGTCGCGCCGTCCTCGCGCCGCTCCACCGGGATGGCGGCGGCCGGGAACTCCTGATAGCGCGGCTCGGTCATCTTCAGCCGGGCCGGCAGGTTGATCCACAGCTGGAATCCGCGCATCAGCCCTTCGGTCTGCTCCGGCATCTCCGAGTGGATCAGGCCGCGGCCGGCGGTCATCCACTGCACGCCGCCGGTCTCGATCACGCCTTCATGGCCGTGGTTGTCGGCATGGCGCATGCGGCCGGCAAGCATGTAGGTGACCGTCTCGAAACCGCGGTGGGGATGGTCGGGAAAGCCGGCGAGATAATCGGCCAGCTGGTCGGACCCGAACAGGTCCAGCATCAGGAAGGGGTCGAGCGTGCGCAGGCGCGGCGTGCCCAGCATGCGGGTCATGCTGACGCCGGCGCCGTCGGAGGCGGCCATGCCCTCCACGGCGGCGAGCACCGGACGGACACCGGGGGTAGCGGACTGGGTGGACATGGCGGGAACTCCCAAAAGGAACGCTGATGTTGCACCAGAGGTAGTCCGCCGCGGCCCCGTCGTGAAGCCGGTCCGCCCGCGCCACAGCGTTTCCGCCCGCGCAACAATCGCCGCGCAATGATCCAGAAACGATCCCGAAACCCGTGCACGAAAAAGGCCGCCGGGAAGCCCGGCGGCCCTTTCGAAGAGACCCGTGGGAAAGGGAGTGTTCTTAGTGGATGCTTTCGCCGTGCAGGGCGAGGTCGAGACCGTCGCGCTCCACATCCTCGTCCACGCGCAGGCCCATCACCACGTCGATGCCCTTCAGCAGGACGAAGGAGCCGATGCCCGAGTAGATGATGGTGGCGACGATGCCGTAGATCTGGGTCATGACCTGGCCGGGGTTGCCTTCCAGCAGGCCGGCGGTGCCGCCGATGGCTTCCTGGGCGAAGACGCCGGTCAGGATCGCGCCGACGATGCCGCCAACGCCGTGCACGCCGAAGGCGTCCAGCGAGTCGTCATAGCCGAGAGCGCGCTTCAGGCCGGTGGCGCCCCAGTAGCAGACCACGCCGGCGACCACGCCGATGACCAGCGCGCCCATCGGGCCGACGAAGCCGGAGGCCGGGGTGATGGCGACCAGACCGCCGACGGCGCCGGAGATGATGCCGAGGACCGACGGCTTGCCCTTCAGGACCCACTCCGCGAACATCCAGGACAGGGCGGCGGAGGCGGCGGCGACCTGCGTGACCAGCATGGCCATGCCCGCACGGCTGTCGGCGGCCAGCGCCGAACCGGCGTTGAAGCCGAACCAGCCAACCCACAGCATGGCCGCGCCGACCAGGCTCAGAACCAGGTTGTGCGGGGCGAAGTTCTCGTTCGGGTAGCCCTTGCGCTTGCCGAGCACCAGCGCCGCGACCAGACCGGCCACGCCCGCGTTGATGTGGACGACGGTGCCGCCGGCATAGTCCAGCACGCCGTCGCCGCCCAGATAGCCGCCCGGACCCCAGACCCAGTGGGTGATCGGCGCGTAGATGATGACCGACCACAGGGCGGTGAAGACCAGCATGGAGGAGAACTTCATGCGGTCGGCGAAGGCGCCGGTGATCAGGGCCGGGGTGATGATGGCGAAGGTCATCTGGAAGACGATGAAGACCGCTTCCGGGATCACGCCGGACAGGCTGTCCTTGGTCACGCCGGCCAGCAGGGCCTTGCTGAGGCCGCCGACATAGGGGCTGCCTTCGCTGAAGGCCAGGCTGTAGCCAACCACGACCCAGAGGATCGACACGAGGCAGCAGATCGCGAAGCTCTGCATGACCGTGGCCAGGACGTTCTTCTTGCGGACCATGCCGCCGTAGAACAGGGCCAGGCCCGGAATGGTCATGAACAGCACCAGCGCCGTCGCGGTGAGCATCCAGGCGGTATCGCCCGCGCTGAGCGTCGGTGCCGGAGCGGCCGCAGCCGCGTCCTGGGCAAGGGCTGCGGCCGGCAGGCCGACCGCACCCAGAGCAACCGCCATCATCGGTGCGGCCAGAAGGAACAGACGGTTCATCGAGGCTCCTCTTTCTCCAAAATCGCTCCCACCCCCTTGCGGCCGGCGCAGCACCCGAGGTGATCCGCGCTCAAGCCACCGCATTGGGGCGACCCCGTCCCGGTCGCCCCGTCCCCGGCAAAGACGGGGCGGCGGACGGGACCAAGGACGCCTCGATCGTTACAAGAAGCGTGCCAGTTCAAAACGGCTTGGAATCGTCAGGCTTGTCCTGGTGCGGTACCCCGGAACAGGCTTCCCCCGGCGAGTCGCGGGGCGCGTTTGCACAGAAAATAGGCAGGCACCGAAGCCGACTTTCCGCCGCAATTTTGGGGCTTTCGAGCGATTGAGCCGGCCGGTCGCACGGGTTTGCCGCAGCCGTCTGGCTGCCATTCCGGCAGCTGGTTAAAAAATGTGCAGAAAACGGCCTGCGCAGCGGTCACTGCCGCGGCGGACGGCGAGAACGGAGCAATCCTTCTACCCCTTCCATCCAGTCCGAACGGCTTGCCTCTCTTTCCGCCTAGGCGGGCGGGCGGGCGACGCGGCGGGTAAGCCGATCCGAACCAGCCGCCGGGCCTATTGGACATGGCGGCGAGATGTGGCACCGTCAACGCCTCCATCGGGAAGGCCGCAGCCGAGCGGCCGCAAGAAATAAGGCAAAGGGGGTAACGGCCATGCTCGACAAACGCGATCTGCGCCTCGCACCGCGACGTGCGGTAGCGCTGGTGCTGGCCGGCGGACGCGGCAGCCGTCTGAAGCAGCTGACCGACCGGCGGGCCAAGCCGGCTACCTATTTCGGCGGCAAATACCGCATCATCGACTTCGCGCTGTCGAACTGCGTCAATTCCGGCTTCCGCCGCATCGGCGTGCTGACGCAATACAAGTCGCACAGCCTTCTGCGCCACCTCCAGCGCGGCTGGAACGTCTTCCGCGGCGAGATGAACGAGTTCTGCGACCTGCTGCCGGCCCAGCAGCGCGTCAGCGAGACGGAGTGGTACCAGGGCACCGCCGACGCCGTGTACCAGAACCTGGACATCCTGCGCGACCACGAGCCGGAACATGTCCTGATCCTGGCCGGCGACCACATCTACAAGATGGATTACGGCGCGCTGCTGCTCGACCACATCGACCGGAAGGCCGACGTCACCGTCCCCTGCATCGCCGTCCCGCGCGAACAGGCGAGCGGCTTCGGCGTGATGCACATCGACAACGAGCGCCGCATCATCGACTTCGTGGAAAAGCCGGCCGACCCGCCGCCGATGCCCGGCCGCCCCGACTTGGCGCTGGCCAGCATGGGCATCTACGTCTTCAACGCCCAGTTCCTCTACGAACAGCTGGAGCGCGACGTCGCCACCCCCGGCTCCAGCCGCGACTTCGGCAAGGACATCATCCCGCATCTGGTGAAGTCCGGCGCGCGGATCATCGCCCACGACTATGCCGACAGCGCGGTGATCGATGCGCCCGACGACAGCCCCTACTGGCGCGACGTCGGCACCATCGACGCCTATTGGGAAGCCAACCTGGACCTCTGCCAGATCACGCCGCAGCTGAACCTGTACAACCGCGACTGGCCGATCTTCACCTACCAGGAACAGCTGCCGCCGGCGAAGTTCGTCTTCGACGACGAGAACCGCCGCGGCATGGCGGTGGACAGCCTGGTGTCGGGCGGCTGCATCATCTCCGGCTCGACCGTCCGGCGCTCGCTGCTGTTCAGCTCGGTCCGCGTCAACTCCTACAGCGAGCTGTACGAGGCGGTGGTCCTGCCGGAATGCGACATCGGCCGCCACTGCCGCCTGAAGAAGGTGGTGATCGACCGCGGCGTCAGCATCCCCAACGGCCTCGTCGTCGGCGAGGACGCGGAACTGGACGCCCGGCGCTTCAGCCGCACCGAGAACGGCGTCGTCCTCATCACCCGCGAGATGATCGAGAAGCTGGCGCAGGAATAAGGCGGCATATCGCCGCCCCCTCCCTCCGACCGAAGCCCGCCCCTCACCCCGGCGGCCGTCATTTCCGCCAAGGCGGGGATGGCGGCCGGGCGGGCGGCGGGCCGCCTCCCCCGCCTTTCACCCGAGTGCCTTCCCGATGCGCGTCCTCTACGTCACGTCCGAATGCTACCCGATGGTCAAGACGGGGGGGCTGGCGGACGTGTCCGCCGCCCTGCCGCCGGCCCTGATCGCCGCCGGCGCCGACGTCCGCCTGCTGCTGCCGGGATATCCCGCCGTTCTGAACAGCCTGCAGAACCTGCACGAGGTCGGCGACCTGATCACCGACCTTCCCGGCTGCGACCGTGCCCGGCTGTGCATCGGCCGCACCGCGGACGGGGTGCTGGCCTATGCGCTGGACGCCCCGTCGCTCTACGACCGTCCCGGCAATCCCTATCTCGGCCCGGACGGCAAGGACTGGACCGACAACGCCCTGCGCTTCGCCGCGCTGGCCTGGGTCGCCGCCGGCTTCGCCGCCGAGAAATCCTACGATCCCTGGTGGCGGCCCGACATCCTGCACGGCCATGACTGGCAGGCCGGCCTGATCCCCGCCTATCTGGCGCTGCGCCCCGACCGTTTCGCCGGCCCCTTCCGGCCGGGCACGGTGCTGACCATCCACAACATCGCCTATCAGGGCCTGTTCGGCCCCTGGATGATGGGCGACATCGGCCTGCCCTCCTCCAGCTTCCGCGTCGACGGCGTCGAGTATTACGGCAACATCAGCTACCTGAAGGCGGGTTGCTTCTACGCCGACCGCCTGACCACGGTCAGCCCGACCTACGCCAACGAGATCCAGACGGCCGAGCACGGCACCGGCCTGCAAGGATTGCTCGCCTCGCGATCCGACGTGCTGACCGGCATCCTGAACGGCGTCGATTACGCGGTGTGGGATCCGGCGACCGACCCGCATCTGCCCGCCCGCTACACCCCAGACGATTTGGGTGGGAAGGATGCCTGCAAGTCCGACCTGCAATCCGCCTTCGGCCTGGACCGCCGCCCCGACGCGCCGCTCGCCGCCGTGGTCAGCCGCCTGACCTGGCACAAGGGCCTGGATCTGGTGCTGGAGGCGGCGGGCCAATGGGTGTCCTGGGGTGGCCAGCTGGTGGTGCTGGGCAGCGGCGACGCCTCCAGCGAGGCCGGCTTCCGCCACCTCGCGCAATGGCATCCGCAGTCGATCGGCGTCCGCATCGGCTATGACGAGCCGCTGTCCCACCGCATCCAGGCCGGTGCCGACCTGTTCCTGGTGCCGTCCCGCTCGGAGCCCTGCGGCCTGACCCAGCTCTATGCGCTGAAATACGGCACCCTGCCGCTGGTCCGCCGCACCGGCGGCCTCGCCGACACGGTGATCGACGCCAACCCGGCCGCCAGCGCCGACGGCAGCGCCACCGGCTTCCAGTTCGTCAACGCCACCAGCCAGGAACTGGTCTGGGCGCTCCGCCGCGCCATGGGCGTCTACCGCAAGCCCGAGCGCTGGCAGGCGATGCAGCGCCGCGCCATGACCCGCGACTTCGGCTGGCATGGGCCGGCGGAGGAGTACATGGAGCTGTACCGGGGATTGGGCGGGCGCTGAGCACGCGGGGCGCTTTTCAAGCGCCTCTCCCTCCTGCCCTCGGCGCATGGTAAAATCGCGACCTCCCCTGTCCCGCTGCGGAGGAGCGTGTGCGCCGAGGGTTGCGAGCCATCCCGTCCAATCTCTTTCCTATTGGCCGCTGCCGCACCTGCCGCCCCGTGGATGGAACACTGAACAGCCTTCCGAAATCCGTTCCACCGCGTTTCAAACGTTCCATTCCCGGCCAAGCCCGCGCACGGCGGCCACCTCCCGCCGCCCGCCCCACCACACCATCATTGCGCCCATCCGCCGTCCGCCCTATGTTCCCGGCAAACTCTCGCTTGTCCGGGCCCCGATGACTGACCTTTCGCACATCCGCAATTTCTCGATCATCGCCCACATCGACCATGGCAAGTCTACCCTTGCCGACCGGTTGATCCAGCAGTGCGGCGGCCTCGACGCGCGCGAGATGCGCGAACAGGTGCTCGACAGCATGGACATCGAGCGCGAACGCGGCATCACCATCAAGGCCCAGACCGTCCGCCTGCTCTACAAGGCGGAGGACGGCAAGCAGTACACGCTGAACCTGATGGACACGCCCGGCCACGTCGACTTCGCCTATGAGGTCAGCCGCTCGCTGTCCGCCTGCGAGGGCTCGATCCTGGTGGTCGACGCCTCCCAGGGGGTCGAGGCGCAGACGCTCGCCAACGTCTACCAGGCGATCGACAACAACCACGAGATCATCCCGGTCCTCAACAAGATCGACCTGCCCGCCGCCGAGCCCGAGCGGGTCAAGCAGCAGATCGAGGACGTGATCGGCCTCGACGCCTCCGACGCGGTGGAGATCTCGGCCAAGTCCGGCCTCAACATCGGCGCGGTGCTGGAGGCGGTGGTCAAGCGCCTGCCGCCGCCCAAGGGCGATGCCGACGCGCCGCTGAAGGCGCTGCTGGTCGATTCCTGGTACGACCCCTATCTCGGCGTCGTCATTCTGGTGCGCGTGGTCGACGGCGTGCTGAAGGTCGGGCAGAAGGTGCGCTTCATGGCCGCCGGCTCCGCCCATGACGTGGACCGCGTCGGCGTCTTCACGCCGAAGGCCCTGCTGACCGGCGAGTTGCGGCCGGGCGAGATGGGCTTCATCACCGCCGCGATCAAGGACATCACCCAGACCAAGGTCGGCGACACCATCACCGACGAGCGCAAGCCGGCGGCCGAAGCGCTGGAAGGCTTCAAGCCCTCCGTGCCGGTGGTGTGGTGCGGCCTGTTCCCGGTCGATGCCGCCGACTTCGAACGGCTGCGCGACAGCCTGGGCAAGCTGAAGCTGAACGACGCCAGCTTCCATTACGAGGCGGAGACGTCGGCTGCGCTGGGCTTCGGCTTCCGCTGCGGCTTCCTCGGCCTGCTGCATCTGGAGATCATCCAGGAGCGGCTGGAGCGCGAGTTCAACCTCGACCTGATCACCACCGCGCCGTCGGTGGTCTACAAGCTCTACATGACCGACGGGACGGTGCGGGACCTGCACAACCCGGCCGACATGCCCGATGTGATGCGGATCGACCACATCGAGGAGCCGTGGATCAAGGCCACCATCATGCTGCCCGACGAGTATCTCGGCGGCGTCCTTCAACTGTGCACCGAGCGGCGCGGCCAGCAGATCGAGCTGACCTACGCCGGCGCCCGCGCCATGCTGGTCTACCGCCTGCCGCTGAACGAGGTGGTGTTCGACTTCTACGACCGGCTGAAGTCGATCAGCCGCGGCTATGCCAGCTTCGACTACCAGATGGACAGCTATGAGGAAGGCGACCTCGTGAAGCTGTCGATCCTGGTGAATGCCGAGCCGGTCGATGCCCTGTCGATGATCGTCCACCGCAGCCAGTCCGAACGCCGCGGCCGTCAGCTCTGCGAACGGCTGAAGGAGCTGATCCCGCGCCAGCTGTTCAAGATCGCCGTCCAGGCCGCCATCGGCGGCAAGATCATCGCCCGCGAGAGCATCAGCGCCATGCGCAAGGACGTGACCGCCAAGTGCTATGGCGGCGACATCAGCCGCAAGCGCAAGCTGCTGGACAAGCAGAAGGAAGGCAAGAAGCGCATGCGCCAGTTCGGTCAGGTCGAAATCCCGCAGAGCGCCTTCATCGCCGCGCTCAAGATGGGCGACGAGTAAGGATACGGAAAGGCGGGCTTCGGCCCGCCTTTTTTTGTGCAGCCCGGCAATTCCGTACAACCTGCGAAACAAACCGGCCGCTCGCGTGTCATCACGCGTGGGTAAGGTGCCGCGCATGAGCGGCGTCTTCCCTGTTGTGATTCAATCCGGGAGGATGACATGCGCAAGATTCTCGCCGCCGCAGTTCCCGCCGTCATGCTGATGGCCGCCGCAGCTCCGGGTCACGCCCAGACCGGCAGCTCGGCCAGGGCCAACGCCGTCGCCAACGGCACGATGGACACCGGCGCCCGCGACATCGACGCCAACCGCGATCTCGTCGGCAAGCGGGTGGTCCACCGCCATGGCGGGCCGGTCGCCGGCACGATCCGGAACGTGACCACCGACCCCCAGGGCCAGACGATGGTCGAGCTGACGATGGCCAAGACCGGCCAGACCATTATGCTGCCCCCGGCCTCCTTCGAACGGCGCGGCCGTCAGGTCGTCATCATGCATGACCGGAACGAGCTGCAGCAGCTCGCCCAGTACAGCAGCCAAGCCAACACCGGCTACGGCAGCTCGACCGGCGGTTCGATGGCCAACAGCCCGATGGATGGCATGGGCGCCGGCTCCATGGGCCAGGGCAGCCTGAACCAGGGCTCCATGGGCCAGGGCTCCATTAATCAGGGCACGATGGACGAGCGCATCACGTCGCCGAACAAGCCCGGCATGGGCCAGTAATCCACCGGCGGAGGCGGGAGGCCGGCACCGGCCCCCGCCCCCGGAAGGCTCACTCCCCGATCACCGTCAGCTCGCCGGCCAGCGGCTTCGGCATCTCCGCCTTGACCGTCGCGGCATCCAGACCGCCGGCGAGCAGGCAGACCAGCTTGGCGTAGCTGGCTTCCGGCGTCATGTCATAGGCGCCGATGGCGCCGATGGCGCCCAGCCCGGTGGTGTAGGCGCCGGGCAGCACCGCGCCGCGCTGCACCTGGGTGTTGTCCATCAGCACGACCCCGGCCTTCACCGCCGCCGACAGCGCATCGAGGAACCCAGGGTCGGTCGGCCCGTTGCCCTCGCCGAAGGCCAGCAGCACCGCTCCCTTCGCCGCCGGGCTGGTGCCGGTCAGCATCGCCGACACCGTGCTGGCCCGGATGCCGGGATAGAGCCACAGCATGACGACGGAGAACTCGGCCAGCGCCGCCGCCTGGGCGTCCAGCGCCGTCAGCCGCTTGGCCCGGTTGTCCGGCTCGTCCAGCGAGTCCGCGGCATCCGGCATCGGCAGCCAATGGGGCTCGTTGCGGGCGACCACGCTGCCGACGGTGGCGAGCGGCGGGAAGTTCGGCGAATCGAAGCCGGCGAAGCGGTTGGCGTCGACCTTGGACGACCGGTTGCCGCGCAGCAGCCTGGTGTCGAAATAGACGCAGACCTCCGGCACCGGCAGGGTTCCCGCCACCACGACGGCGCCGGCCAGATTGGCGGGCGCGTCGCTCAGCGTGAAGGTCAACGGCACCTGCGACCCGCTGAACACCACCGGCTTCGTCAGGCCGGGCAGCAGGAAGGACAGGGCCGAGGCGCTGTAGGCCATGCTGTCGGTGCCGTGCAGCACGACGAAGCCGTCATACTGGTCGTAGACCGACAGCAGCCGCCGGGCGATGGCGATCCAGTCCGCCGGGGTCATGTTGGAGCTGTCGAGCGTGCGGTCGAACCAGCCCATGGTCCAGGTCAGGTCCTTGTAGTCCCGCACCCCATGGCCGGACAGGCCGGGCATGGACAGGACAAGCCGTTCGAACTCCGCCCCCGGCACCGGGGCCAGCGCCCCATCGGGATTGGTGACGCACCCGATGGTGCCCCCGGTGTACAGCACATAGACCCGCGCCATCGTCCGCTCCTGCCGCAATCCTGTCGGCAGCAGGATAGGCGTCCATCCGCCTATTTCTCAAGGCGCCACAGTCCTTGCAGCGCCCCCGGCGTCCGCACCGACGCCGGTGCCTCCTCCTCGACAATCCCCCGGACGGCCCCACGGACGGCCCCCTGGCCGGCCCCCTGGACGGCGGCGGGAGCGGCGGCCGGAACCGGGTTGCAGGCAAAGCGGAAACGCCGCGGTTCCGGCACCGGCGGCGGCGGGGCCGCGGGCGGTGCGATCGGGGCGGCAGCGAGAACAACGCTGGTCCAGGCGGCGAACAGGGACATGGCCGGAAACTCCAAAGCGACTGGATGCCGAAGATGGGCCTGGCGCCATTCCCTTGGAAACGAATAGGCATTATGCCGTCATCACGATCCGTAATGACCGCATCGTTGCGGATGGGCGGGCGCTCTGGTTGAATGGGAGGCAACTTCCGGTCTCCCATCATGCCCGCCAATCTCGATACCGACCTGCTGCGCGCCTTCGTGGCCGTCGCCGACAGCGCCAGCTTCACCCGTGCCGGCGAAAGGCTGGGCCGCACCCAGGCGGCGGTCAGCCAGCAGGTGCGCCGGCTGGAGGACACGGTGGGCAAGCGGGTGTTCGAGCGCGACACCCATGGCGTGCGCATGACCCGCGACGGCGAGGTTCTGCTGGCCTATGCCCGGCGCATGCTGACCCTGAACGACGAGGTGATGGCGCTGATGCACCGCAGCCCGACGGTGGCCAGCGTCCGCATCGGCACGCCCGACGATTACGCCACCATGCTGCTGCCAGAGGTGCTGGCCCGCTTCAACGCCGCCTATCCCGAGGTGATGGTGGAGGTGATCTGCGACAACAGCCCCGATCTGGTCGCGGAAATCGACAAGGGCCGCTATGACCTGGCGCTGGTCACCCGCAAGGCCGGCGAGGCCGGCGGCGAGTTGGTGCGGCGGGAACCCGTGTCCTGGGTCGCCCCGCCGCAGGAGCCGGTATCGCCGTCGGGGGCGCCGGGGCACCGTCCGGTGGAAAGCCTCGATCCCCTGCCGCTGGCGCTGTTCCCCAAGGGCTGCGTCGTGCGGGATCTCGCGGTCGCCGCTTTGGACAGGATGGGCCGCGACTGGCGCATCGCCTTCACCAGCAAGAGCGTCGTCGCCGTCCATGGCGCGGTGATGGGCGGGCTGGGGGTGACGGCGATGGAATTCTGCACCGTCCCGCCCGGCCTGCGCCGCATCGGTGCGGCGGAGGGGTTTCCGGAACTCCCCGACATCGACATCGCCCTGCACCGCGCCCGCGGCACGGCGCCCAAGCCGGTGCGCCTGCTGGCCGACGCCATCCACGACCTTGTCGGCCGCCAGTTGCTGGGCCGCCAGATGTCGAGCCAGCGGGCGCCGGTGAACGCGACGGAAGCCACGTCATGACCGCAGCGTCCATCACCGCCTCGATCCTGCTCGGCCTCGTCGGCGCCATGACGGTCGTCCCGCAGGCCTTGGCGCAGAGTCCCGTCGCCATCGGCGCGCCTCTGACCGGCGAGGTCGTGCTGAACCGCGACATCGAGGTGCGGATCGGCCCCAGCGAGGATGCCCGCATCGTCATGACGCTGAAGCAGGGCAAGGCGCTGAACGCGTTGGGCACCCCGCGCGGCACCTATTGGACGGAGATCGCCATCGGCGGCCAGCCCATCGGCTATGTCCCCGCCGATTCGCTCGACCCGGCGTTGATGGTCACCGGACGGCCGGCGATCGGCGGCGAGGGGCCGCGCCCGTCGAAGCCGGCCGCCGGCCGGACGGCGGACGCCCCCCTGCCCCACCGCAGCGCCGCCGTCGTGCCGCGCGCCGCCTGGGACAAGGCGGCCCAGACCCCGGCGGAGGGCTATGTCGTCGCCGCCGGCCCGATTTCCGCGACCGAGATCCTGAGCAACCGCAAGCGGCGCGGCTTCACCCTGCGCAAGGGCGACGTGGTGGCCCTGATCGGCGCCGCGAACGGCGAGGCGACGCTGGCCCTGCCCGCCGGCACCCGCGCGGTGGCGCCGGTCCAGGGGCTGGTCGGGGTGGTGGCGCCCTATCCGCTGCCGGGCATGCCGCCGGTCGAGCCGGGCATGCTCTACGGCATAAAGCTCGGCGAATATGTCAGCTATTCCGAGGGTCTGCGCGCCTGGAGGGAGTTCACCGCCGGGCCGGGCAGCGCCTATCGCGACCTGCCGCCGATGGTGTGGCCGGTCTTCCGCAAGGGCCGGCTGCTGTACGAGGTGGGGGTCGCCCCATTCACGCGGCTGCAGGTCGACACCGCCTGCGGCACGTTGGCGCAACGCGGACTCGATTGTACGGTGATCGAGCTGGATACGTTTTGATGGGTTTGCGCCAGCCGGGCCGCGATACCGCTGTGCGCCCGCATTGTCGCGGTCGCCGATGCCGCGATGACCCGCGACCGACCCTATCGCAAGGCCTTGTCCTGGGAAGACTCGGTAACGGAGATCACTCGGCTGGCGGGGCTGCGATGCGATCCGGCGGTGGTCGATGCCTTCCTTCGGTGCTGCCGGACCTCGACCGGATGGGCTTGGCAACGCGTTGCACGAACGGCTTTTGATTCTGACCTATCAGGATCAATAGCTTCGCCGGCATGGGCCGCCGCCGTGCCAGTCGGCACGGATGCCAACCGTCATCATCAATGACCGCCGGGATTGAAGCCCACCTCATCGGCCCACCTCATCGGTAAGCCGTCCGCCGCTCTCATCCGCCGCTCTCAAGGGCGGCAAAGCGCTTCCACCGCCTCGCGCAGCGGTCCGACCTGCACCGGCTTCAGCAAAAGCTGGCAGCCCATCAATTCGGCCTCGTCGCGCCGTTCGGGGGTGCTGTCGCCGGTCAGGATGATCGATGGGATGTGCTGCCCGGTTTGGGTGCGGATGCGCTCCACCACCTCGCGCCCGGTCCGGCCGCCAGGCAGGTAATGGTCGGCGATGATCAGGCTCGGCGTCCGGGTCAGGCCGCCGAGTTGCACCTCCATGGCGGCAACGCTGACCGCCGTCACCACCTCGTACCCCCAGCCGTCCAGCAGGATCGCCAGCCCTTCAACGATCGACCGATCATCATCGACCACAACGACGAGTGGTTTCACCGACGCCCGATTGCTTGCTTGATCGTCTTGCGGCTCAGCCATTGGTTACCCCAGCTTCATCATCAGCGTTATGATTGCCGCCGAACACGCCAAGGCAATGGAAGCGTTGCCTGTGCCATCGCGGTGACATCGGTCGCTTCGCGCGGCCTTCGCAGTTAAATTGTCCGGCAACCCGATCTTTCCACAGAAGCCTACACTTTCTTCAAACATTAAATTGCATCAGAGAGTGTTAGGATCTTCCCTTACTGAAAGCACTCGGGCTTCCTCAATCAGCGATTCTTCATATGCTTGTGTGAGCGGGATGTGCTTGTGTGAGCGGGTAACCCGGTAGTGATCCCCTATCGGCTTCCGGCATCACAAAAAAAGCCCCCCGGGATGCGGGGGGCTTTGTACTGCTCGGCCTTTTCTTCAACCGAAGGATAGCGACCTTCAGGCGCGCAGGCTGCCGCCGGTGGCCTTGACCACGGCCGCGACGATCTTCTGGCCGACCGCCTCGATCGCCTCGTCGGTCAGGGTCGCGGTCGTCGGCTGGTAGGTGACCGATACGGCGACCGACTTGCGCCCTTCACCCACGCCGGGACCTTCATACACGTCGAACACCGCGACATCCTTGACCAGCGCCTTGTCGGCGCCCTTGACGGCGCGGAGGATCTTGTCGGCCTCCACCTTGCGGTCGACGACGAAGGCGAAGTCGCGCTCCACCGGCTGGAAGGCGGACAGCTGGACCATCGGCTTTGCGGTGCCGCCCTTCTTCTTGGGCAGCGGCACGGCGTCCAGCATCACCTCGAATCCGACGACCGGCCCCTTGACGCCCAGCGTCTCCAGCACCGACGGATGGATCTCGCCGAAGCGGGCCATCACGGTGGGGCCGAGCCGCAGCACGCCGGACCGGCCGGGATGGTACCAGCCCGGCGCGTCGGTGGTGACCTGCAGGTTGGCCGTCGGGGCACCGGCCGCTTCCAGCACCGCCAGCGCGTCGGCCTTGGCGTCGAACAGGTCGACGCCGCGGGCCTTCTCCGCCCAGTGGCGCGGCACGGCGGCCCCGGCGCGGATGCCGGCGGCGACGCTGTCCTGGCCGTCCGGCGCCGGGGTGCGGAAGGCCGCCCCGACCTCGAACAGACCGACATTGGCAAAGCCCCGGTCGGCGTTGCGGCCGGCGGCCTGGATCAGGTTGGGCAGGATCGACGGACGCATCACGTCCAGGTCGCTGCTGATCGGATTGACCAGCCGCAGGCCGGGCTCGACTCCGCCGAACAGCTCGGCGACCGGACCGGACAGGAAGGACCAGGTGACGGCCTCCGACAGCCCGCGGGCGGCCAGCGTGCGCTTGGCCAGCGCCACGCGGCGCTGCTTCAGCGTCAGGGCCGGGCGGGTCAGCACCGTCTCGCGCGGCAGCGGCGTCGCCGGGATGGCGTCGAAGCCGTGGACGCGCAGCACCTCCTCCACCAGATCGGCCTCGCCATGGACGTCGGCGCGCCAGGACGGGACGCCGACGACCAGCCGGCCTTCATCATCCTCACCGTGGATGGCAAAGCCCAGATCCATCAGGATCCGCACCTGACGGTCGCGCGGCAGATCGACGCCGCCCAGTCCCGCGACGCGGCCCGGACGCAGGGTCAGGCTGCGCTTCCAATCCGGCTCGGCCCCGGCGACCACCAGTTCCGACGGCTCGCCGCCGCACAGCTCCAGGATCAGGCGGGTGGCGCGTTCCATCCCGGCGAAGACCGCCGCCGGATCGACGCCGCGCTCGAAGCGGTAACGCGCATCCGAATCGATGCCCAGCCGGCGCCCGGTCTGCGCGGTGCGCACCGGATCGAACAGCGCGGCTTCGACGAAGACGTTGACGGTGGCCTCGGTGCAGCCGGTCGGCTCGCCGCCGACGATGCCGGCCAGAGCCTCCGCCCGCTCGTCGTCGGCCACCACGGTCATGGCGCCGTCCAACGCGTATTCCTTGCCGTTCAGCGCGGCCAGGGTCTCGCCCTCGCGCCCCAGGCGGACGGTGATGTCGCCCTTCACCGTGTCGGCGTCGAAGACGTGCAGCGGACGGGCGGCGTCGAAGGTCAGGTAGTTGGTGATGTCGACCAGCGCCGAGATCGGGCGCAGGCCGATGGACACCAGCTTGTCCTGCAGCCATTTCGGCGACGGGCCGTTCTTCACGCCGCGGATATAGCGGCCGACGAACAGCGGGCAGGCCTCGGGCGCGGCGATGCTGACGCCGATCGGGCTGGCGAAGCGGCCCTCGACCGGCGTGGTGTCGAGATGCCCGGCGGTCAGCGGCTTCAGCGTGCCCATGCCGGCGGCGGCGAGATCGCGGGCGATGCCGCGCACCCCGGCGCAGTCGGCGCGGTCGGGCGTCAGGTTGATGTCGATGACCGGATCGTTCAGCCCGGCATAGTCGGCGAAGCCGGCGCCGACGGGCGCGTCGTCCGGCAGCTCGATGATGCCCTCATGCTCGTCCGACAGCTTCAGCTCGCGCTTGGAGCACATCATGCCGTTCGACTCGACGCCGCGGATGACGCCCTTCTTCAGCGTGATGTCGGAGCCGGGCACATAGGTGCCCTCCGGCGCGAAGACGCCCTTCATGCCGGCGCGCGCGTTGGGGGCGCCGCAGACGACCTGCAGGGTCTGCTCGCCGGTATCGACCATCAGCACGCGCAGCTTGTCGGCGTCCGGGTGCTTCTCGGCCGAGACGACATGGGCGACGCGGAAGGGCGCCAGCTCCTTCGACCGGTCTTGGACGCCTTCCACCTCCAGGCCGAGGGCGGTCAGCTTTTCCGTGATCTGGTCGAGCGAGGCGTCGGTCTCCAGATGGTCCTTCAGCCAGGACAGCGTGAACTTCATGGGTCCGGCTCCTTAGCGCGTCAGGCCGTGGGCGATGTTGGGAATGTCGAGGGAGGCGAAGCCGTAATGCTTCAGCCAGCGCAGATCGGCCTCGAAGAAGGTGCGCAGGTCGGGGATGCCGTATTTCAGCATCGCCACGCGCTCCACCCCCATGCCGAAGGCGAAGCCCTGGTAGCGGGTGCTGTCGATGCCGCAGGCTTCCAGCACGTTGGGATGGACCATGCCGCAGCCGAGGATCTCCAGCCAGTCGCCGTAATTGCCCAGCTTCAGCTCGCCGCCCTTGCGCGAGCAGCCGATATCGACCTCCGCCGACGGTTCGGTGAAGGGGAAGAAGCTGGGGCGGAAGCGCAGCGGCAGGTCGTCCACGTCGAAGAAGGCGCGGCAGAACTCCACGAGGCAGCCCTTCAGGTGCCCCATGTTGGTCGCCTCGTCGATGACCAGCCCCTCGATCTGGTGGAACATCGGGGTGTGGGTCATGTCGTAGTCGGAGCGGTAGGTGCGCCCCGGCGCGATGATGCGGATCGGCGGCTTGTTGTTCAGCATGGTGCGGACCTGCACCGGGCTGGTGTGGGTGCGCAGCAGCATCTTCTTATCCCCCGAGTCCGGCAGATAGAAGGTGTCGTGCATGTCGCGCGCCGGGTGGCCGGGCGGGAAGTTCAGGGCGGTGAAGTTGTGGAAATCGTCCTCGATGTCCGGCCCTTCGGCGACCGAGAAGCCCATCTCGGCGAAGATGGCGATCATCTCGTCCATCGTCTGGCTGATGGGGTGGATGCGCCCCTCCGTCTCCGGGCGGATCGGCAGGGTGACGTCGACCCGCTCGGCCTCCAGCCGCGCCTTCAGGTGGGCGGCGGCGAGGTCGGCCTTGCGCGCGTCGATGGCGGCGGCGATCTCGTCCTTCAGCGCGTTCAGCGCCTGGCCGCGCTCCTTGCGCTCGTCGGGGGTGAGGTTCCCCAGCTCCTTCATGAAGCCGGTGATGCGCCCCTTCTTGCCGAGCGCGGAGACCCGCACCTCGTCCAGCGCCGAAAGGTCGGCGGCGGCATTGACCTGCGACAGAAGTTCGTCTTTCAACGCGTCGAGCATGGCGGTTCCCGGCAAGCGTGGGGAAGAAATCGGTGCAAAAAGAAAAAGGGAGCCGGCCCAGCGGCCCGGCTCCCTTCTCTTACAACTGACGCCGTGACGGCAAGCGTTCCCTGTGGCGGGAGACGCGAGGCGCGTTACGCGGCGGCCTTGGAGGCGAGCGCGGCCTGGGCCTTGTCCACCAGGGTCTTAAAGGCCTCCGGCTCGCGCGCGGCCAGATCGGACAGGACCTTGCGGTCGATCTCGATGCCGGCCAGCTTGATGCCGTTGATGAAGCGCGAATAGGTCAGGCCGTACTGACGGACGCCGGCGTTGATGCGCTGGATCCACAGGCCGCGGAAATCGCGCTTCTTATTGCGGCGGTCGCGGTAGGCGTAACGAAGCGCCTTTTCGACCTTCTCGATCGCAATACGGAAATTCTTGGAGTTGCGACCCCGGTAGCCCTTGGCGAGCTTCAGGATCTTGCGGTGACGGGCGTGCGTCGTGACGCCGCGCTTAACACGAGCCATGGTTCAGGTCCTTCCGAATTCTACGATGTGCCGAGATCAGGCGTTGCGCAGCCAGTTCTTCAGCACCGTGCGGGCGTTGGAGTCGCACAGGGTCATCATGCCGCGCGCGTTGCGCTTCATGTTCGGGGACTTCTGTTCCAGGCAGTGGCGCTTGTAGGCGGCCTGAGCGCGGACCTTACCCGTGGCGGTCACCTTGAAGCGCTTCTTGGCGCCGCTCTTCGTCTTCAGCTTGGGCATTTTCGTTTCCTAGATGGAAATGAGGCGGAATTTCCAGCGGACGGTTGGGCATGCCCTGAGCCATACGGCCCGGCCTCGCCGCCCGTGGAAGGTTGGGCTTATACGCGCGGGGACGGCGGGATGCAAGGGGGATGTGGCTCCCGATCATCAGGGTTTCCACGAAGACAGAATCCTTCCCGGCCCCGCTCAGGTTGACGTGACGATGTCCCCGTCCCGCTCCAGGACGGCAAGGCGGTTCGCCGCCTCGGCATGCTCGGGAGCAAGGGAAAGCAGATGATGGAAAAGCCGGCGGGCAAGGGCGCGGTCGCCGAGCCGTTCGGCGGCGATGCCGTAGCCGTGGATCGCCTCGATGCTGCGCGGCGCCTGCTGGAGAATGCTGGCGTAGAGCCGCACCGCCTCGCCGGGACGCCCGGCGTCCAAGTGCTGCCGCGCGGCGGCGAGCGCCTCCTCCAGCGGCACCGGCCTGCACAGAACACCGGTCCGGTGATAGTGCCGCCGCACCTCCGGGGTTAGCCGGAGGCCTTTATAGACATCGAACCCGTAGCCGGCATGGGAGGGAAACGGCACATCGGCGAACAGCCGCCGATACTCATCGGCGAGAGCCCGCAGGCTCCCCGCCTGCGGATGGTTCGTCAGGTCGTACCGCTCGTCGTACACGGACAGCCGATCACGAATGTCAGGATCGAAGCCGCTCATGTGGAAGAAGGTCACGCGCTGTCCGTTGGCGAAATACGCCCCGCCGTGTTGCGTGATCACACGCTCGTGCAGATTCCAATACCCCACATTGTAGGTTTCCAAGGCGATCGGCCGGAAGCGCTCCTTCAGGAACGTCACGCCCAGGTTGAAGAACCGCTGCTCGCAGAACATCCCTTGCGAAAAGGCGTTGAAGCCCCGGCGGTGGACGCGCCCGGCCATCCATTCCAGCAGGCTCAGCACCTCGGGCGTCCGCCGGAATCCCATGAAGCCCGTGTTGTAGGCGCCATTGGCGGCTATGGTGAGGTCGCTGGGCTCGCGGCCGTCCTCCGGCAGGGCGGACAGCGTATGCGGGGCCGCCGTGACGTCGTGCGTGTCCAGGGTTGCGATCGCCGTCCACAAGGGACCGGTGATGAACAGGTCGGAGTCGAGATAGACGATCTTGCGCGCCGCCGTGCGCTCGAACAGATGCAGGAGGAAGTAAGGCTTGATGTTCCCGCACAGTTCGTAGGCCGAATAATAGATCGTCATGTCGACGATTTTCTGCGACTGAAAATCCGTCAGCGGCAGGACGGGGACGTCGAAAGCCGCAAGTTCCGGCAGCGGGCCGTCAGCCGGCGCGTCGAGGACGAGGATGCAGAAGGGCTCCTCGGGATGGTGCCGCCGCAGGGATTCCCGGAGCACCCAGGCGTATTTCAGGTGCGAACGGGTAACGACGGTGCAGAACAGCACGCCGGTTCGCTGGATCGAATCGGCAATCTCGGCAAGGGTGGGCACCATACGAGTCCGTCGTCATGCACCGGGGAGAAGGCGCGGGGGGAAGGCGGCACATTCGCCCGTACATAGGTACGCTTACGGAATTCCCGGAAGCTTCGCAACGCCGCAAATTCATGTGCGGACGGCCGCTGCGGCAACCGGCGCTCCCATCCGCCCTACGCCATTCGCCGCAGCGCCTTCCGCACCGCACGCCCCCGCTGGCGCATGGCCCCTGCCCGCGCTATCTTCCCGGCCATGAGCGACCGCACCCCCCCATCCTCCGCCGATCCGCAAAAGCCCGCGTCCGGCGCCGCCCCCACGGGCGCCGAAGGCAACTGGTTCGGCTTCACCCCCGTCGATCCGTCCGCCAAGTCCGGGCTGGTCCGCGCCGTCTTCGACAGCGTGGCGACCAACTACGACCTGATGAACGACCTGATGTCGGGCGGCATCCATCGGCTGTGGAAGGACACGCTGATGGAGATGGTGGCGCCCAAGCCGGACATGACCCTGCTCGACGTGGCGGGCGGCACCGGCGACATCGCCTTCCGCTTCCTGAAGAAGGGCGGCGGGGCGGCTGTGGTCTGCGACATCACCGAGGCGATGGTCCGGGTCGGGCGCGACCGCGCCGTCGACCGCAACATCCTGTCCGGCGTGCAATGGACGGTCGGCGACGCGGAACGGCTGCCCATCGCCTCGCGCTCGGTCGACGCCTACACCATCGCCTTCGGGCTGCGCAACGTCACCCGCATCGACGAGGCGATCAGGGAGGCCCACCGCGTCCTGAAGCCCGGCGGCAAGTTCTACTGCCTGGAATTCAGCCACGTCGTCCTGCCGGTGCTGCGCGAGCTGTACGACGTCTACTCCTTCCAGGTGCTGCCGTTCATGGGCCGCGTCGTGGCGAAGGACGAGGCGAGCTACCGCTATCTGGCCGAGAGCATCCGCCGCTTCCCGCCGCAGGCCGATCTGGCCAAACGGATCGAGGCCGCGGGCTTCGGCGCCGTGCGCGTGCGCAACCTGTCGGGCGGGATCGCCGCCATCCATTCCGGCTGGCGGATCTAGACTCCCGTGATCCGCATCCTGCGCAACCTGATCCGGATGGCCGTCATCGGCCGGACGGTCGCCCGTCACGACGCCCTGCCCTCCAGCCTGCTCGGCACCGCCCCCGGCCTCTTATGGCTCTGGCGCCGCATCGCCCGGAAGGACGTTCCCGGCCGCGAGGGCGAGCGGCTGGCCCGTGCGCTGGCCGAGCTCGGCCCCACCTACATCAAGCTGGGACAGCTGCTGTCCACCCGCTCCGATCTGGTCGGCGAGCGGATGGCCGTCGATCTGGCGGAGCTGCAGGACAAGCTTCCGCCCTTCCCCGCCCATCAGGCCCGCGCCATCATCGAGGCGGAGTTCGGCCAACCCGTCCAGGTGCTGTTCCAGAGCTTCGACGACAAGCCGGTCGCCGCCGCCTCCATCGCCCAGGTCCATTTCGCCGTCACCGCCGACGGGCAGGAGGTCGCGGTCAAGGTGCTGCGGCCGGGGATCGAGGAAGCCTTCGAACGCGACATCGACCTGTTCTACCGGCTGGCGAGCCTTGCCGAACGGGTGCTGCCGCGGCTGAAGCGGCTGCGGCTGGTCGAGGTGGTCGACACCTTCGCCCGCACCTCCCGCATGGAGATGGACCTGCGGATGGAGGCGGCGGCGGCGTCGGAGCTGGCGGCCAACTTCAAGGACGATCCCACCTTCAACGTGCCGAAGGTTGATTGGGAGCGCACCGGCGCCCGGGTGCTGACGCTGGAGCGCATCCGCGGCTTCAAGGTGGACGAGCCGGCCCGCATCTCCGCCGCCGGCTTCGACCGCGACGAGATCCTGGCGATGGCGTCGGCCAGCTTCTTCAACCAGGTGTTCCGCGACGGCTTCTTCCATGCCGACCTGCATCCCGGCAACCTGTTCATCAACGAACAGGGCACCATCACCGCGGTCGATTTCGGCATCATGGGGCGGCTGGACCGCGAGACGCGCTATTACCTCGCCGACATGCTGATCGGCTTCCTGACCGGCGACTACCGCCGCGTCGCCATCGTGCATTTCGAGGCCGGCTACGTCCCGCGCCACCAGTCGATCGAAATCTTCACCCAGGCCTGCCGCGCCATCGGCGAGCCGTTGCAGAACAAGCCGCTGGCCGAGATCTCGGTCGGCCGGCTGCTGGCCCAGCTGTTCGCCGTCACCGAACAGTTCGAGATGGAAACCCAGCCGCAGCTGCTTCTCCTTCAGAAGAGCATGCTGACGGCGGAGGGCGTCGGCCGGCTGCTGAACCCCAACATCAACATGTGGGAGTTGGCCCGTCCGCTGATCGAGGAGTGGATGCGCGAGAACCGCGGGCCGGAGGCGCAGATCATCGACGATGCCGGCGCCCTGCTGACCACCGTCCGCCGCATCCCCGCCCTGGTCGGCGAGGCGGAGCGGGTGACCCGCGAAATGGCGGAAGGCGGGGTGCGGCTGCATCCCCAGACCGTCCGTCAGATGCTGAACGGCTGGGAAAACCGCCGCCGCTCCGACCGCGCCGCCCTGTGGGTGATCGCGGCCCTGCTGGCGGTGATCGCCGTTCAGATGCTGTAAGGGCCGCGACTGCGGCCCCGCAGGCCCATGCCTGCGGAGGCAAGCGGCAGGACGGCCGCGCCCGCCGTTCGAGGGCAAAGAGTATAAGAGCGCCTAACAGAACCATCTCTGGACGAAGCGCCAGCAGATGAGGCTGGCCGCGATATGGTGAAAGGCAGTGAAGATGTCGGCGCGCCGTTCGTAGCGGACGGCGATGCGGCGGAAGCGGGCGAACCAAGCGAGCGTACGCTCGACCACCCATCGGTGTCGGCCAAGACGCTCGCTGCTCTCGACGCCACGCCGGGCGATCCGCGGAATGATCGCTCGTTGGCGCAGCGCCTGCCGGCAGTGTGCAAAGTCGTAGCCCTTGTCGGCGTGCAGCTTGGCCGGGCGGCGCCGGGGCCGGCCCGCACACTGGCGGATCGCCGGCACGGCATCGACCAGCGCCTCCAGCAGCTTGCTGTCGTGCCGGTTGGCTGGCGAGATCCTCAGGGCGAGCGGGATGCCGTTAGCATCGACGAGGATGTGGCGCTTGGAGCCCGGCTTGCCGCGATCCGTCGGGTTCGGGCCGGTCTCCTCACCCCCCTTTTTGCCGGGACGCTGGCGCTGTCCACCGCTGCACGATCCCAGTTGATGGCGTTGGCATAGCCGAGCCGGTCGAGCAGCACACGATGCAGCCGTTCCCACACGCCAGCCCGATGCCACTCGTGCAGACGCCGCCAGCAGGTCATCCCCGAGCCGCAGCCCATCTCCACCGGCAGAAGCTCCCAAGGAATACCCGTGCGCAGCACGAATAGGATGCCGGTCAGCGCCGCACGATCGTCCAACCGGGGCCGTCCGCCTTTTGGCTTGGGCGGCTCCGGCGGGATCAGCGGTTCGATGATCGCCCACAAGGCGTCGGAAACAAGAGGGGCTGCCATGCCCCTACCAACCGTTCCTGGCCGGTTTTGTTACGCACTCTAAAGCCTGATTTATCAGGCTTTATACTCGATAAGACCACTCTCAGTAACCCCGGCTGCGGTCCACCAGATTGGGCAGCGGCCGGCCTTCGCGCAGGGCCTTCACCGCCGTCGCCACCTGTTCGGCGCAGAGCGACGGGTGGGTGACCCCGGCGACATGCGGGGTGACGCGGACCTTCGGATGGCGCCAGAGCGGATGGTCCGCCGGCAGCGGCTCCGTCGCGAAGACGTCCAGGCTGGCGCCGCGCAGATGGCCGCTGTCCAGCGCGTCGAGCAGGTCCGGCTCGACCAGATGCCCGCCGCGGGCGGCGTTGATGACCACCGCCCCCTTGGGCAAGGCGGCGAACAGCCCGGCATCCATGATGCCGCGGGTCGCGTCGGTCAGCGGCAGCAGGCAGACCAGGACATCGCACTGCGGCAGCATCGCCGCCAGCCCATCGGGACCGGAGAAGCTCTCCACCCCGTCGATGGTCTTGGGGCTGCGGCTCCAGCCCAGCAGGCGGTAGTCCAAGGTCCGCAGCGTGCGGGCCGATGCCGCCCCCAGCTCGCCCATGCCCAGGAAGCCGACGGTCACCCCGGAGGCCGGGCGATGATCCAACTGCTCCCACCGCGCCTCGGCCTGGAAGGCGGCATACGAGTCCATCAGCCGGTGCCAGTACAGAACCTGGAAGACCACATAGCCGGCCATGTCCAACGTCAACCCGTCCGACACCATCCGCACCAGCGGCACGTCGGGCAGGGTCGGATCCTCCAGGATCGGCTCCACCCCGGCTCCCAGCGACACGATCAGCCGCAGGTTGGGCAGGGTGGCCAGCATCCCGGCCGGTGGCTTCCACACCACTGCGACCTCGATATCGGCGACGTCCCCGGTCTCGGGCCAGACGCGCATCTCCAGGCCGGGAAAATGACGGGCGATTTCCCGGCGCCAATCCTCGGCGCTGTCGCTGGCGGAGCAGAACAGAAGCGTCACGGCCAAACCCCTGCTATCTAGAATGCTGTTGGGGTGCGAACGATAGCGCCTTTCCCGAACTCCGCAAGGAAGCAAGTCCGTGCCGCGCCTGATCCTGCTGAACAAGCCCTATGGCGTGCTGCCGCAATTCACCGACGACCAGGGCCGCCCGACCCTGGCGGGGCTGGTGCCGGTGAAGGGGGTCTATGCCGCCGGCCGGCTCGACCGCGACAGCGAGGGGCTGCTGGCGCTGAGCGACGACGGCGCGCTGATCGCCCGCATCGCCTCGCCGGCCAACAAGATGCCCAAGACCTATTGGGTGCAGGTGGAAGGTGTGCCGACCGACGAGGCGCTGGAGGCGCTGCGCCGGGGCGTGACGCTGAAGGACGGCCCCACCCTGCCGGCCGAGGTGCGGCGGATGGAGGAGCCCCAGTCGCTGTGGCCGCGCGATCCGCCGGTGCGCTACCGTGCCGCCATTCCCACCAGTTGGATCGCCCTGACCCTGCGCGAGGGACGCAACCGGCAGGTCCGCCGCATGACCGCGGCGGTCGGCTTTCCCACCCTGCGGCTGATCCGCTGGTCGATCGGCGACTGGACGCTGGACGGGCTGGCGCCGGGGCAGTGGCGGGAGGTCCCCCAACCGCCCGCGACACCCCCCAAGGGGCCAAAGGCCCCGGCACCATCCACTCGGCCAAAGGCCCCGACCTCCTCCAAGGGGCCGAAGCCCCCGGCGCCAGCCGGCAAGCCCGGCCCCGTCAAGCCGCGCCGAACAGCTGCTCCTCGCTCAGCGCCATCACGCTCGCGGAACCGTTGACGACGGTCGCCCGCAGCGCCGCCGCCTTCGGCAGCACATGGGTGGCGTAGAAGCGGGCGGTCAGCGGCTTGGCCGACAGGAAGGCGGTGTCGGCATCGCCCTCCGCCAGCCGCTCCGCCGCCACCTTGGCGGCACGGGCAAGCTGCCAGCCGCCGGCGACCACGCCCATCAGCTCAAGCAGAGTCACCGACGCGGCGGCCGGCAGGCGCGGGTCCTGCTTCGCCGCGGTCAGCACCCAGGCCACCGCCTGCTTGGCCTCCAGGACGGCGG
This sequence comes from Azospirillum ramasamyi, assembly GCF_003233655.1. Classification (NCBI taxonomy): domain Bacteria; kingdom Pseudomonadati; phylum Pseudomonadota; class Alphaproteobacteria; order Rhodospirillales; family Azospirillaceae; genus Azospirillum; species Azospirillum ramasamyi. The sequence goes on along the minus strand of NZ_CP029829.1, from coordinate 25,148 downwards.
CGGCCAGTTCGGAGCCGGTGACGCGCAGCGCCTCGTCAGCGTGGCCGGACAGTTCGCCGGCCAGCGCCGCGATCTCGTCCAGCAGCCCGTTGGCCGCCGCTCCGCCGTCGCGCAGGATCTTGCGGTTGATCAGGTCATTGGCCTGGATGGCGGTGGTGCCTTCATAGATCGTGGTGATGCGGGCGTCGCGCAGATGCTGGGCCGCGCCCGTCTCCTCGATGAAGCCCATGCCGCCATGGACCTGCACGCCGTCCGACGCCAACTGCTGGCCGGTCTCGGTGCACCAGCCCTTGGCGATGGGGGTCAGCAGATCGACCAGCAGCCCGGCCCGGCCGCGCGCCGCCTCGTCGGCATGATGGTGCGCCACGTCCACCGCGGCGGCGGCGGTGTAGAGGATGCCGCGCATCGCCTCGATCCGCGCCTTCATGCCCATCAGCAGGCGGCGGACGTCGGGATGGTTGACGATGCCCTTCGACTGCCCCTCGGTCCAGCCCAGCGGCTTGCCCTGCACGCGGTCGCGGGCATAGGCCAACGCCTGCTGGTAGGCGCGCTCGGCGATCGACAGGCCCTGCATCGCCACCGCCAGCCGGGCATGGTTCATCATGGTGAACATGTATTCCAGGCCGCGGTTCGGCTCGCCCACCAGGAAGCCGGTCGCCCCGCCCTCGTCGCCGAAGGACAGCACGGCGGTCGGGCTGCCGTGGATGCCCAGCTTGTGCTCCAGCGACACGCATTTCACCTGATTGCGGGCACCCAGGCTGCCGTCGGCATTGACCAGGAACTTCGGCACGACGAACAGGCTGATGCCCTTCACGCCCGGAGGCGCATCGGGCAGGCGGGCCAGCACCAGATGGACGATGTTCTCCGTCAGGTCATGGTCGCCGTAGGTGATGAAGATCTTCTGCCCGCTGACGAGGTAATGGTCGCCGTTCGGCACCGCGCGCGACCGCGTGGCGGCAAGGTCCGACCCCGCCTGCGGCTCGGTGATGTTCATGGTGCCGGTCCATTCGCCCGAGATCATCTTGGGCAAATAGATGTCCTTCAACGCCTCGGAGCCATAGAGCTGCACCGCGTTCACCGCCCCCTGGGTCAGCATCGGGCAGAGCGCGAAGGCCATGTTGGCGGAATGCCACATCTCCTGCACCGCGGTGTTCAGCAGGTTGGGCAAGCCCATGCCGCCGCGCTCCGGGTCGAAGGGCAGCCCATTCCAGCCGCCCTCCACCAACGCCTGCCACGCCGCCCCCCAGCCCTCCGCCGTGCGGGCGATGCCGTCGTCGTCGAGCCTGGCGCCCTGGACATCGCCGATGCGGTTCAGCGGAGCCAGGATGTTCTCGGCGATCTTCGCCGCCTCGCCCAGGATGCTGTCCACCATGTCGGGGCTGGCATCCTCGAAACCCGGCAGAGCCGCCACGTCGGCCATTCCGGCGAGGTGGGCGAGGACGAAGCGGATCTCTTTCAGCGGCGGGGTATAGGGGATCGCGGCGGCGGTCATGGCGGACCTCTTCGGATAGCGGGAGAAATGAACGGAATCAGACGGCCTGCTGCAGCTCCGGCAGGGCCTTGAACAGGTCGGCGACGAGTCCGTAGTCGGCGACCTGGAAGATCGGCGCCTCCTCGTCCTTGTTGATGGCGACGATGACCTTGCTGTCCTTCATGCCGGCCAGATGCTGGATGGCGCCGGAGATGCCGACGGCGACATAGAGGTCGGGCGCGACGATCTTGCCGGTCTGGCCGACCTGATAGTCGTTCGGCACGAAGCCGGCATCGACCGCGGCGCGGCTGGCGCCCACCGCCGCCCCCAGCTTGTCGGCGAGAGCCTCCAGCAGGTGGAAGTTGTCGCCCGACTGCATGCCGCGCCCGCCGGAAATCACGATGCGGGCCGAGGTCAGTTCCGGCCGCTCCGACTTCGACAGCTCGGCCGAGACGAAGCGCGACAGCGCCGGGTCGGCGGCGGCGGCGACGCTCTCCACCGGGGCGTTGTTGGTTGCGGCGGCGGCCTCGAAGGCGGTGGTGCGCACGGTGACGACCTTCACCGCATCGGCCGACTGCACGGTGGCGATGGCGTTGCCGGCGTAGATCGGCCGCTCGAAGGTGTCGGCGGCGACCACGGCGGTGATGTCGGAGATCATCGCCACGTCGAGCAGGGCGGCGACGCGCGGCAGCACGTTCTTGCCCACCGAGGTGGCGGCGGCGAGGACATGGCTGTAGCCGGGGGCGAGCGACACCAGCAGCGCCGCGACCGGCTCGGCCAGGGCATGCTCGTAAGCGGCATCGTCGGCGAGCAGCACCTTGGCGACGCCGGCCAGCCTGGCGGCCTGATCCGCGGCCGGGGCGGCGTTGCGGCCGGCGACCAGGACGTGGATGTCGCCGCCCAGCTTGGCGGCGGCGGTGACCGCATGGGCGGTGGCGGGCTTGAGGGCGGCGTTGTCGTGGTCGGCGAGGATCAGGATGGGCATGGGGCGGGTCCTTGGTTGGCGGGTGGCGGGGTGTCGGCTGCGAGTGCCCCCTCCCCATCCCTCTCCCGCCCTCGGCCGGCCAAAGGCCGGTCCGATCGCGGGGGAGGGTTAGGGCGGGGGGCGTCCGGTACGACTACTCCTCAGATCACCCGTGCCTCGTTCTTGAGCTTGTCGACCAGGGAGGCGACGTCCGGCACCTTGATGCCGGCCTGACGCTTCGGCGGCTCGGTCACCTTCAGCGTGGTCAGGCGCGGCGTCACATCGACGCCCAGCGCGTCGGGCGTGACCGTCTCCAGCGGCTTCTTCTTCGCCTTCATGATGTTGGGCAGCGAGGCGTAGCGCGGCTCGTTCAGGCGCAGGTCGGCGGTGACCACCGCCGGCAGCTTCAGCTCCACCGTCTCCAGACCGCCGTCGATCTCGCGCGTCACCGCGACCGAGCCCTCACCGGCCACGACCTTCGAGGCGAAGGTGCCCTGGCCCCAGCCGAGCAGCGCCGCCAGCATCTGGCCGGTCTGGTTGCAGTCGTCGTCGATCGCCTGCTTGCCGAGGATCACCAGTCCCGGCGCCTCCTTCTCGACCAAGGCCTTCAGCACCTTGGCGACGGCCAGCGGCTCGGTGGTCACGTCGGTCTGCACCAGGATGGCGCGGTCGGCACCCATCGCCAGCGCCGTACGCAGCGTCTCCTGCGCCTGCGCCGGACCGATGGACACCACGACGATCTCGCTCGCCGTGCCGGCTTCCTTCAGACGGACAGCCTCCTCGACGGCGATCTCGTCGAAGGGGTTCATGCTCATCTTCACGTTGGCGGTCTCGACGCCGGACTGGTCGGTCTTGACGCGGATCTTGACGTTGTAATCGACGACGCGCTTCACGGCGCAAAGGATTTTCATGGCGCGGGTCCCCTAAGGATTGGGCAGCTTACGGGCAAGGAAGGGCGTTCACCCCCTCCCCATCCCTCCTCCGCCCTCGGCCGGTGAAGGACCGGTCCGATCGCGGGAGAGGGGCAGGACGTTTGGCGGCGTGACATGAATGCCAAAGCTGCGGCGGTCCCCTCCCCCCTCGGCCGGCCACGGGCCGGTCCGATGGCGGAGGAGGATCAGGGAGGGGGCAGAGCGCCCCTTACAGCCCCTCGGTCTGCTTGCGCAGGACGTATTTCTGGATCTTGCCCGTCGAGGTCTTCGGCAGCGGGCCGAACACCACCGTGCGCGGGCATTTGAAGTGGGCCATATGGGCGCGGCAGAAGGCGATGATGTCGGCCTCGGTCGCGGTGGCCCCGTCCTTCAGCGTGACGAAGGCGCAGGGCGTCTCGCCCCACTTCTCGTCATGGCGGGCGACGACGGCGGCCTCCAGCACTTCGGGGTGCTTGTAGAGGACATCCTCCACCTCGATCGACGAGATGTTCTCGCCGCCGGAGATGATGATGTCCTTCGACCGGTCCTTGATCTCGACATAGCCGTCCTCATGCCAGACGGCGAGGTCGCCGGTGTGGAACCAGCCGCCGGAGAAGGCCTCTTCGGTCGCCTTGGGGTTCTTCAGATAGCCCTTCATGACGTTGTTGCCGCGCATCATGATCTCGCCCATCGTGCGGCCGTCCTTCGGCACCGGCTCCAGCGTGACGGGATCGGCGACGATCACCGCCTCCAGCATCGGGCCGCGCACGCCCTGGCGGGCCTTGATCGCCGCCTTCTCGTCCAGCGACAAGCCGTCCCAGCGGTCATGCCAGACGCAGACCACGGTCGGGCCGTAGCATTCGGTCAGGCCGTAGACGTGGGTGACTTCCCAGCCCATGCGCTCCATGCCGGCGATGACGGCGGCGGGCGGGGCGGCGCCGGCGACCATCACCTTCACCTTCTGCTCGATGCCCTGCTTCAGCTCGGCCGGCGCATTGTTCAGCATGTTCAGGACGATGGGCGCACCGCAGAAGTTGGTCACCCGCTCCTCGCGGATCAGCTTCAGCACGGCATCGGGGCGGACCTGACGCAGGCAGACGGCGGTGCCGGCGGTGACCGCGATGGTCCAGGGGAAGCACCAGCCGTTGCAGTGGAACATCGGCAGCGTCCACAGATACACGGGCGCGTCGCCCATGTTCCAGGACAGCGCGTTCGACACCGCGTTCAGATAGGCGCCGCGGTGGTGGTAGACGACGCCCTTCGGGTTGCCGGTGGTGCCGGAGGTGTAGTTCAGCGCGATGGCCTGCCATTCGTCGGCCGGCAGCGTCCAGGGATGCTCGGCCCCGACATCGCTGATGAAGGACTCGTAATCGCGGTCGCCGATCAGCTCGCCGCCGCTGTAGGTCGGGTCGTCGATGTCCACCACCGGGATCGGCGCGTCCAGCAGCGCCAGCGCCTTCCTGGCGACGCCGGAGAACTCGCGGTCGACGATCAGGATCTTCGCCTCGCCATGCTTCAGGATGAAGGCGATGGCCTCGGCGTCCAGGCGGGTGTTGATCGCGTTCAGCACGGCGCCGGCCAGCGGCACGCCGAAATGCGCCTCGAACAGTTCCGGGGTGTTGGCGGCCAGCATCGCGACGGTGTCGCCGGTGCCGATGCCGAGATTCGCCAGCGCCGCGCCCAGACGGCGCACGCGGACGAAGGTCTCGGCCCAGGTCCGGCGGACCGGGCCATGGACGACGGCCAACCGGTCGGGCCACACGGCGGCGGCACGCTCCAGGAAGGTCAGCGGCGTCAGCGCGACGAAATTGGCGGCGTTGCGGTCGAGGTCGCGTTCGTACGGATTGGCGCTGGCTTCGACTGCGGCGGCAGTTTCACTCATCGGACCGTTCTCCCCAGTGGCTCTTTGTTGCGCGCCGACATTAGGGCGCGGCGGTGTTGGACACAGCCTGTATCAGATCAGCTTTGCGCAACTTTCTCAGGATTATGACCAATTGTTATTGAGGTTGTTGCGGCGCCGGGCAATCGGGATGCAAGGGCCATCGCTTCCCCCCGGTCATCGCAGCCAGGTCACGTCGCCGGCGAACAGGTATCCGGCGCCATAGACCGTCTTGATCAGCCGCGGCGCGCGGGGATCCTCCTCGATCTTCTTGCGGATGCGCGACACGCGGACGTCGATGCTGCGGTCGTAGGGGAAATCGTCGCGGTCCTGGTCGGGGCCCTGCAGATGCTCGCGCGACAGCACGCGCTTGGGCGCCTTCAGCAGGGTCAGCAGCAGCGAGGCCTCCGCCGCGGTCAGGCTTTCCTGGCGGCCGTCGTCTGCGCTCAGCGTCAGGTTGCCCAGGTCGAAGACCCAGTTGCCGAAGCGCGCCTGCGCGGTTTCCGCCGGAGCCGCGGCGCCGGTAAGCTGTTCGCGGCGGCGGATGGCGCTGTTGACGCGGGCGACCAGTTCCCGCGGCTCGAAGGGCTTCACGATGTAATCGTCGGCCCCCAGCTCCAGCCCCAGGATCCGGTCGGAGGCGCCGCCGCGCCCGGACAGGATGATCACGCCGAAGCGCACATCCTCCCACAATTCGCGGACCAGGGTCAGTCCGTCCATGTCCGGCAGGCCGAGATCGACGAGGCACAGGTCGGGAGCCTGGCGCTGGATCGCCGCCCGCGCCTCCCGTCCGCTGGCCCAGCAGGATACCTCATAGCCGTACCCCTCCAGCACCTCGGCGACCAGCCGGCGGATATCGGCCTCGTCCTCGACCAGATAGATGCGCTTCTTCTGCACCACGCGCGTTTCCCCTCGGCACTCGTCGCCCTGCTTGTTCCAGGTGCGTTCTTCTCCGGCTGCCTTCGTCCGGCCCGGCCCTACGGCCCGGCCGCATCGGGCAGCCGGAGTATATCAGACCGGCGCGGGTTGGGCGGCATGGCCGATGGCCGCCACGAGATCCCGCTTGTCCCATGGCTTGCTCAGTATGACGGCATCGGCCGGGATATCGCCATACTCGACCGTGAATCCGCTGACCAACACCACCCGCATGTCCGGCCGCAGCAGCCGGGCGCGCCGCGCCAGCTCCACCCCCGACAGGCCGGGCATGACGATGTCGGAAACCAGAAGCGACAGCCCGTCGATCTGCTCGACCAGTTCCGCCGCCTCGTCGCCGCTCGCCGCCTCCACCACGGAGAAGCCGAGGTCGACCAGCTGCTGGCGCATCACCTGCCGGACATCGTCGTTGTCCTCCGCCACCAGGGCCAGCTGGCCGGACCAGCCGCCGGGCTGCGGTTCGACCATGGCGGCATCGGCCTCGTGCAGGCGGGGCACCGGTTCGGCCCGCGGCAGCAGCAGGGTGACGGCGGTCCCCTCCCCCGGCCGGCTGTCGATGCGCAGATAGCCGCGCGACTGCTTGACGAAGCCGTAGACCATCGACAGCCCCAGCCCCGATCCCTGCGCCTTGGTGGTGAAGAAGGGCTCCACCGCGCGGGCCAGCGCCTCGGGCGTGAAGCCGGTGCCGGTGTCGGCGACGCGGATTTCCAGGTAATCGTCGGGGCGGACCGGCTCGTCGAAGGCCAGCGCGCCCTCCACCCGGCGGATGCCGACCGCGATGTCGAGCCGGCCGCCGTTGGGCATGGCGTCGCGTGCGTTGATGGCGAGGTTGACCAACGCGTTCTCCAGCTGGGTCTGGTCGGCGATGGTCCAGCATTCCCGCCCCTCCTCCGGCACGCCGATGGCGATGGAGCTGGGGAAGGAGCGGCGGAGCAGAACCGCCATGTCGCGCAGCAGGCCGCACAGCTCGACCGGCTCCGGCTTCAGCGGCTGCTGGCGGGAGAAGGCGAGCAGCCGGGCGGTGATGTCGGCGCCGCGGCGGCCGGCGCGCCGGGCCGGCTCCAGATAGGCGTCCAGCCCCTTGACCGCGCCATAGCGCTCGCGCGCAGCCGCAAGGTTGCCGATGATGATCGACAGCAGGTTGTTGAAGTCGTGCGCCAGCCCGCCCGACAGCTGGCCGACCGCCTTCAGGCGTTGCGCCTCCACCAGCTGGCGTTCGGTCTGCTTCTCGTCGGTGATGTCCAGCGTCAGCACGAACAGGCCGGTGACGGGGCCCTGTCCGGCGGCGCCCTCCGCGCCGCCCCCCTCCGCGCTACCCTCGCCGCGATGGGGGATCAGCGTGGTCTTGGTCACCATGTCGCGTCCGTCGCGCGGGAAGGCGTATTCGAAGGTCACCACCTCCCCCGACAGGCAGCGGTCGAGATGGGGGCGCAGCACCGCCATGGCGCGCCGGCCGACCACGTCGGCAAGGCCGCGGCCGATCACCTCCGCCTTGCCGCGTCCGACCAGTCCGGCCCAGCGCAGGTTGGCGAAGGTCAGACGCCCGTCGCGGTCCAGCCCGGCGATGCAGGCGGGGATCGCGTCCAGGATCACGCGCTGGCGCGTCTCGGCCTCCGCCAACGCCGCGGTGCGGTCGCGCACCCGGCTGTCCAGGGTGGCGACGGTGTCGCGCAGCTGCCGGACCATGCCGTCGAAGGCGGAGGCCAGCAGCCCGATCTCGTCGCCGCGGCGGATGCCGCTCTGCGCGCCGAGATCGCCGGCCCGCACCTGCGCCGCGGTGTCGGCGAGCCGGCGCAGCGGCCGGACCAGACGCCTGACGGCGATGTAGCCCAGCAGGCTGCCCGCCGCCATCAGCGCCGTGCCGATGGCGAGGATGCGGTTGCCCAGCACCACCGACGACCGCTGCAGCTCGTCCACATAGACCGACGAGGCGATGTACCAGTCGAAACCTTCGAAATGCCGGACCCAGCTGATCTTCTCATAGGCGTAGTTGCCGGGGTCGTCGGGCTTGTCCCACAGGTACGTCAGCGGTTCCCCTTTGGCGGCGGCGACCTTCAGATCCTCGGCGATCGGGCGGCCGGTGGCCGAATTCAGCCGGTCGCCGAAGGCCGTGCCCTCGATGTTCGAATTCGGGTGGATGATCATCCGGTTCGCCGAATCGAAGATGTAGAGGTATCCGGTGCGGGCGATGCGCAGCTTGCGCAGGGCCTGGCGCAGATCCTCGATCGCCTCGGCCTTGCGCCGCTCCACCTCGGCATCGACGTCGGCCAGATAGGCGCCGGTGCCGACGATGATGCCGCGCTTGGGCAGATCCTTGAAGAAGCTGAACTTCGGCGCCCGCTCGTCGCCGTTGGGCCGCCACCACGGATAGGTCTGGAAGCCCTCCCCCTGCCGCTTGGCGGTGGCGACGATGGTGGGAAGGATGTGGCGGCCCAGATTGTCGCGCAGGTCGTCGGACTTGCGCCCCCGATAATCCGGCGAGGGATGGGACAGGATCGTCGAGTCGTAGCCGATGGCCCAGACATAATCGCCCTTGCCGTAGCGGAAGGCGTGCAGCCCCTCCATCGCCTCGCGCAGCGCCTCCTCCGCCGTGATCTCGCCGCGGTCGGCGCGGGCGTGGACATGCTCGATATAGCCGACCGCCAGTTCGAGCACGTCGCGCAGGCGGGTCTTGTAGGACTCCACCGTGGTGCTCCGCTGCTCCTCCAGACCGCCGCGGATGCGGCTGACCAGCTCGAACACGTTGTCGAGGATGGTGCGGCTGGCGTCGCGCTCGATCTCGTAGGCCTTCTGCTCGATGAAGGGGACGGAGAAGACGTAGGCCGCCGCCGAGAACAGCCCGAGCGAGATCAGGATCGCCGAGAACAGCCGGAGGAACAGGGGCGAGCGGATCATTTTCCGGGCGGGGCGGCGGGGAGCGGGGATCGGTGGGCGAACCGCCATCATTCCAGCTTCGCCGCCCCGGCTCAATCCGAATCGGTGGGATTGTTGCCCGGATAGCGCTGAAACAATTCGTCATATTTCCGGGAAATTTGCGAAACAGTGTTTTGTTAGCCGGAAGAGCATAAGCCCGAACAGGGTGCCACAAGGACGATGAGCGTCTGGAGGAAACATGCACTCCCCCGCGAACACTCCGGTCTACGAGCGGGTCCGCCGGAACCCGAAATTCCAGGAGCTGGTCCGCCAGCGCAGCCGCCTGGCCCTGATCCTGTCGGCCGTCGTGCTGGTCGGCTACTACAGCTTCATGATGGTGGTGGCCTTCGCGCCTGGCCTGCTGCACGAGCCGATGTCCGACGACTCGGTCCTCAGCATCGGCTTTCCCATCGGGGCCGGGATCATCATTCTGTCCTGGCTGCTGACCGGCGTCTATTCCCACTTCGCCAACGGCCGCTTCCAGGACCTGACCGACGAGATCACGCGGGAGACGCTGCAATGACCGGCCGCCGGATCCTCCTGACGGCTGCCGCCGCCACCCTGTTCGCCCTGCCGGCGCTGGCCGCGGGCGATGTCGGGCAGCTGGAAAAGCAGCCGGTGAACCTGTCGGCCATCGGCATGTTCCTGGCCTTCGTGGTGCTGACCCTGGGCATCACCTATTGGGCGGCCAGCCGCACCCGCTCCACCTCCGACTTCTACACCGCGGGCGGCGGCATCAGCGGCTTCCAGAACGGCCTGGCCATCGCCGGCGACTACATGTCGGCCGCGACGCTGCTGGGATTGTCGAGCCTGGTGTTCGCCAAGGGCTATGACGGCTTCGTCTACACCATCAGCTTCTTCGTCGGCTGGCCGATCATCCTGTTCCTGCTGGCGGAGCGGCTGCGCAACCTGGGCCACTTCACCTTCGCCGACATCGCGTCCTACCGGCTGGACCAGGGCAAGATCCGCACCTTCGCCGCCGTGGGCTCGCTGACGGTGGTGTGCTTCTACCTGATCGTCCAGATGGTCGGCGCCGGCCAGCTGATCAAGCTGCTGTTCGGGCTGGACTACAACGTCGCCGTGATCGTGGTCGGCGTGCTGATGGTGGTCTACGTCACCTTCGGCGGCATGATCGCAACCACCTGGGTGCAGATCATCAAGGCGGTGCTTCTGCTGGGCGCCGGCGTGATCCTGTGCTTCCTGGCCCTGTCGCATTTCGGCTTCAGCCTGGAGGCCATCGCCAAGAGCGCCATCGCCTCGCACAAGGACGGCGTGAAGATCATGGGGCCGGGCACGCTGCTGGCCGACCCGGTGTCGGCGGTGTCGCTGTCGCTGGGCCTGCTGTTCGGCACCGCGGCGCTGCCGCACATCATGATGCGTTTCTTCACCGTCCCCAACGCGCGCGAGGCCCGCAAGTCGGTCTTCTACGCGTCGGGCTTCATCGGCTTCTTCTTCCTGATCATCTGCGTGCTGGGCATGGCGGCGATCACCATCGTCGGCACCGACCCGCAGTTCTTCGAAGGCGGCATCGTCGGCGGCAAGCTGATCGGCGGCGGCAACATGCCGGTGATGCATCTGGCCAAGGCGCTGGGCGGCGACCTGTTCCTGGGCTTCCTGTCGGCGGTCGCCTTCGCCACCATCCTGGCGGTGGTGTCGGGCCTGGCGCTGGCCGGCGCCTCGGCCATCGCGCACGACCTCTACGCCCGCGTCATCCGCAAGGGCGAGGCGACGGAGCGCGAGGAGATGCGCGTGTCCAAGATCGCGTCGCTGGTCCTGGGCGTGCTGGCCGTCGTGCTGGGCATCGCCTTCGAGAACCAGAACGTCGCCTTCCTGGTCGGCCTGACCTTCGGCGTCGCGGCGTCGGTGAACTTCCCGGTGCTGATCCTGTCGATGTACTGGAAGGGCCTGACCACCCGCGGCGCGCTGGCGGGCGGCATCGCCGGCCTGATTTCCGCGGTGACGCTGGTGATCCTGTCGAACGCGGTGTGGGTCGTGGTTCTGCACAACCCGAAGCCGATCTTCCCGTACGAGCAGCCGGCCCTGTTCTCGATGACGCTGGCCTTCATCGTCACGATCATCGTGTCGAAGCTGGACAGCAGCGCGTCCGCCCGTGCCGAGCGCAACGCCTTCGAGGACCAGTTCGTCCGCTCCCAGACCGGCATCGGCGCCGCCGCTGCCGCCAAGCACTGATATCGGCGCTCATCATCGGCAACCGCCGGTCTGACGGCCCGGTCTTCCAACGGAAAGCGCCCTTCCCCACCGCGGGGAAGGGCGCTTTCCGTTTGTCAGTCTGAACTTTTATCAGCCCGCCTGCACGCTGTTGTCCTTGCGGCGCGACAGCTGCACCTGACCGTCCAGGCATTTGACGTAGCCGGTCTTGCCCGGTTTCAGCCCATCGAGAATCGTCACCAGCGCCCGCGGGATCGCCGCGAACTCCTTGGAGCCGCGCGACTGGCCGTTGTAGGCGGCGATGTGCTTGCGCAACTCCTCCTTGGACACCGGCTTTCCGTCATTCCCGATCATCCCGTCCGCCTTTCGCTCCGTTCACCGGGGACAGGCTTACGCCTGCATCCCGTCGGCCGCAACCGGCTGGACGACGCGGTCGGCCGGGAAGCGGACGGTGACGACGGTGCCGCGGCCCAGCTCGCTGTCGATGGACAGGCTGCCGCCATGCAGGGCTATCAGGTCGCGGCAGATCGACAGGCCGAGCCCCGTGCCGCCGAAGCGGCCGGGAATGCTGCTGTCGGCCTGCTGGAAAGGCTCCAGGATGCGGGCCAGCGCGTCGGCGGGGATGCCGATGCCGGTGTCGCGCACCGCGATGGCAAGCCCGCCGTCGGCCTCCAGCCCTGCCGTCACCGTCACCCCGCCGCCGCGCGGGGTGAACTTCACCGCGTTCGACAGCAGGTTCAGCAAGACCTGCCGCAGGGCCCGCTCGTCGGCCAGCAGCCTGGGCAGGCCGGGGGCGCAATCGACCGTCAGCGCCACCCCGCCGGCATCGGCGGGAACCGCCGCCAGCGTCCGGCAGGTCTCGATGGCGTCGGCCGGCTCCAGCCAGCTTTCGTCCAGCGTGTAGCGCCCGGCCTCCAGCTTCGACATGTCCAGCACGTCGTTGATGAGGTCCAGCAGATGGCGCCCGCTGTTCTGCACATGACGCGCATAGTCATGATAGCGCGGGCTGCCCAGCGGTCCGAACAGCTCGTGCAGCATGATGTCCGAAAAGCCGATGATGGCGTTCAGCGGGGTGCGCAGCTCGTGGCTCATGGTCGCGAGGAAGGCGCTCTTGGCGCGGTTGGCGGCCTCCGCCTGGTCGAGCGCGGCGGCGAGCCGCTCGGCCGCCTCCACCCGCTCGGTGATGTCGCGCGCCTCCACCACCAGCACCGTCACGGCGCCCTGGTCGTCGAAGACCGGCTTGATCGTCACATCCATCACCCGGGTGGCGCCGTCGGCGATCACGTCGGTCTCATAGCGGACGAGCCGGCCGGACGCCGCCTTTCCGATCGATTGGCGGAAGGACTCGGCCAACTCGCCGGTCCGGGCCCAGCCGCGGAACTCCCAGGCGGGCCGCCCGATCAGCGCCGCCGCCGGCAAGCCGGCCAGGGCGCAGGCCGGCTGATTCAATGCCAGCACCCGCCCGTCGGGGGACAGCAGCCCCATGATCTGGAAACTGCTGTCGAACAGCGCCTGCGACCGGCGTTCGCTGGCCCGCAGCGCCCGGGTCGTCGTCTCCAGCCGGCCGAGCTGCCGCAGGGCCAGCAGGGCCAGCAGCGTGACCAGCACCGACACCGCGGCGGTCTCCAGCACGCGCTTCCAGCGGTCGGCATGCCAGCCGGCCAGCACATCGTCGGCGCTGATGCGGACATAGACGTAGAGCGGCAAGTCCGCCACGCGACGGACCGTACCGATGCGATCGCGCCCTTCCGACGGATCGAAGCCGGACAGAGTCTTCGTGCTTTCCCCGCCGGACAGGCGCGGCAGGACGGAGGCGAAGACGGCACGGTCGCTGTCCAGAGGCTTGCTCGGCCGTGAATAGGCCAGGACCACGCCGTCCTCGCCATACAGAAGGATGATGCTGCGCAGGCCGATGTCCTGGGTGGCGTAGAGCCGGGCGAAGCGGTCGAGGTCGAGCATCGCCACGGCCGTGCCGCTGCCGTCGGCCAGCGGCCGGACCAGGGCGGCGCGCCAGCCCCCGTCGGGGTCGCGATAGGGGCCAATGAAGGCCGACGATCCGCTGCGCGCTGCCTCGGCCATCGGGGTTCCCGCAAGGGAAGTCTGGGCATCCAGCCCCGCAGCCTCCCTGACCCGCCCATCCGGTTCCACCACCAGCAGGCTGCGCAACGCCCTCCCCGGACCAGCCTCGATCCCTGAAGACGCAGCGGTGTCGGCGAGCAGATAGGGGGGAATCCGCCCGCCTTCGGCCATCGCGTAGAGCGCGCGGCCGGCAACGTCCAGGATGCGGCGGGCATCCTCCTCCAGCAAGCGCGACAAATTGGCGGCCTGGCGCAGGCCGTCCTGCAGCGCCCGGTCGCGCGCACGCTCCAGATCGGCGTAGGCCACCAGCCAGAAGCCGGCGATCACCGCCGCGAGCAGGCCGATTCGCACGCCGGCCACCGGAGATAAGGGCGACGCGCCTGAGCGCAACTTCCGCCACCATCCGCGCGCCGCGCCGGCCGGTTCGGAGAAATCCGTCAATGGCAAGAGTCCGCCGCAGCTGAATTCCAGAGAACGTCAAGCCGGTTCGGCCGGACGCGGCAAACTGTAGCATGCCCTGCCGGGTGATTTCACGCTCGCGCTCTCCTGGTGCGGGTGGGAACTGGTGAGGCGGCGGGCGGCACCGGAATGCCGGTGCGGGAAAAGTTTGGCTCGACAAAGCCGGCCGCCCGCGCTTCTCTGCCCCTCAACCATGGGGAGGAGGATCCGGGCCGGCATGCTTGAGGATTTCGTCAACAGCCCGCTTGTGGGGCTTATGCTGTTCCAACTCGCCATCGTCTGGCCGATGGCGCGCATCCTGCGCCGGGCGGGCTTCTCACCCTTGTGGGCATTGTTCGCGCTGCTGCCGCTGGGCCATGTGGTCGCGATCGGCGTGATGGCGCACAGCCGCTGGCCGGTGCTGCCGGTGCGCGAAGCCCGCAAGGTCAAGGCGCGGAGGACGGCATGACGGACACCATCATCCATCTGGGCTTCTGGGAACTGCTGATCGGGTCGATCATCACGACCTATACGCTGATCGCCGGCGGCTGGGTGCTGGCGAAGGCCGGGCGCAGCCCGCTGTGGATCCTGCTGCTGCTGTTCCCGTACCTGAACGTGATTGCCGTCTGGGTCTTCGCCTATATGCGCTGGCCCTTCGTCGACCGCCCTGCCGGGACGGGCGTGCCGGACGGCGAGCGCTGAGCGCCGGCCGGCGCGGAACGACCGGCAGGATCGAGATAGATGCCGACGGCATCAGGCCGTAACCTGTGGCCATAACCTGTCAGGCCGTGCCGTGTCAGGCCGTGCAGTCGTCCTCGATCAGGCGGATGATCACGTCGACACGGGCGACGCGGGTGCCGGCCGGGGCGCTGGGCAGGTTCTCCACCACCAGACGGTCGGCGGCGATATCCTCGAGGCGGCCGGTGGATTCGACGAAGAAATGATGATGGTCGGTGGTGTTGGTGTCGAAATAGGACTTGCCGGCCTCCACCACCACCTCGCGCAGCAGGCCGGCGGAGGTGAACTGGTTCAGCGTGTTGTAGACGGTCGCCAGTGACACCGGCAGGTCGGCGGCCAGCGCCTCGCCATGCAGCTGTTCCGCGGTGACGTGCCGGTCGCAGCCTTCGAACAGAAGCCGGGCGAGGCCGAGGCGCTGGCGGGTCGGACGCAGCCCGGCGCCGTTCAGCCGGTCGAGGGCTCGCTTGAATGGGCGTTCGGCTGTCATCATGGGCGCGGCACCCGTACGGTCGACACAGGGGCGGACACGAAGGTCCAGGACAGGACCGCGGCACTAGGCCGCAGACCGTTCAACTGTAAAACCATTCGGAAAGGCGGTGCAAGTTATTGTCGCACCGACGTCAACCGGACAGGTCCCAACCGGATGGGCGTCAGCCGGACCGGTCCTATGCAAAGGCCGCCGGCAGTCACCCGCCGGCGGCCCTGTCGGTCCGGGACCGCCGCCCGGTCAGTAACCGGTGGCGATCCGTTCCACGAGCTGCTTCACCGTCGGGATGAAGCCGTCATTGTAGTAGGGATCGCTGGCGAAGCGGTAGGCGTTGTGCCCCGCGAACATCAGCTGGTTCTCGCAGTCGTCGGTGTGGCTGACCGCCTGAAGCGTCTTCTGGATGCAGAAGGAGCGCGGATCGGCGCGCTTGCCCGTCGTCCCTTCCTCGTTCTGCGCCCAGTTGGAGAAGCCGCAGGCCGACAGGCAGCCCATGCAGTCGACCTGATCGTGCAGGATCTTCTCCGACTGCTGGGGGGTGACGAAGACCAGCGTGCTGTCCGGCGTCTTCAGCGCGGTGGTGAAGCCCTGGGACAGCCAGCCTTCGGCGCGCTGCTTGTCGCTTTCGGTCACATAGACCGGGCGGCCGCGCGGACCCACCGGGAATTCTGCCGAATGCTCGCCCACCGGCTTGGACAGATAGGCGACCTGGCGCTCCGACCGGGCCATCAGGTCCAGCAGGAAGGGGTTCTTCACCGCCGACGAATAGAAGCCGGTCGGGGAGAAGCGGTTCAGGAAGACGTCGCCCGGCTGCAGCGCGACCAGCTTGCGCTTCCACGCCATGGAGATCGGGCTCTCCTGGGTCAGCAGCGGACGGGTGCCGAACTGGAAGGCGATCGGCCCCAGGTCGGGATTGTCGATCCAGTCCTCCCACTCCGACAGCCACCAGACGCCGCCCGCCATCACGATGGGGGTGTCGTTCAGGCCGAAGCTGTTCATCATCTGACGCAGGGCCAGGACGCGGGGGAACGGATCCTCCGGCTTCTGCGGGTCTTCGGAGTTGGACAGGCCGTTGTGGCCGCCGGCCAGCCAGGGATCCTCGTAGACCACGCCGCCCAGATGTTCGCGGAACTTGTGGTAGGCGCGCAGCCACAGCGCACGGAAGGCGCGGGCCGAGGACACGATCGGGTAGTAATGGACGCCGTAGCGCACCGCGATCTCGGCAACCTTGTACGGCATGCCGGCGCCGCAGGTGACGCCGTGGATCAGTCCCTGGGAGCCTTCCAGCACGCCGTGCAGGATGTGCTCGGCGCCGCCCATTTCCCACAGGACGTTCATGTGGATGCGGCCCTGGCCGTTCGACGTCTCGTGCGCGATGCGGGCCTGGGCGATGCCGCCCTCGATGCCGAAGGCGATCAGCTCATTGTGGCGCTCGCGCCGGGTCTTGCCCTTGTAGATCTGCGGCAGAAGGTTGCCGTTCTCATCGTAGCTGTCGGCGTTGACACCTGAAAAGGTGCCAATCCCGCCGGCTGCCGCCCAGGCGCCGGAGCTTTCGCCGTTGGATACGGCAATACCCTTGCCACCCTCGACGAGCGGCAAAACCTCCCGGCCGGACATCTGCAACGGCTTCAACGCCTTCAACGAACCCTCCA
Organism: Azospirillum ramasamyi; assembly: GCF_003233655.1. NCBI lineage: Bacteria > Pseudomonadati > Pseudomonadota > Alphaproteobacteria > Rhodospirillales > Azospirillaceae > Azospirillum > Azospirillum ramasamyi. The sequence goes on along the minus strand of NZ_CP029829.1, from coordinate 8,517 downwards.
AAGACCGAACATGGCGCCCTGCGGGACGCCGGATCAAAAGCGGCGGACAACCAGACGACGAAAAGCTCCACCGGAATCCGCTTGGGTTCCGGCGGGATCGCCAATGCGGTTCTATATATGAGGATTTGGCCCGCCCTACGAGCGGATTCAGCCCTTCGCGCAAAAAACGTTCACGATTTGCCGCAGTTGCGAACGGAAGCGTCACCGTATCGACCGCTCCTCCGGCCCTTCGTCGTGCATGTCCGCAAGGCATGCCCGAATGACAGGCCTCGTCAGGCATCCGGCCCCAACTCCCGCGCCAGCCGGCCCGGTGCGTCGGTGAAGACCGCCGACACCCCCCAGCCGAACAGCGTTCGCGCCCGGTCGGCATCGTTGACGGTATAGCTCAGCACCGGCCGTCCGGTGGCGCGGTATTCCGCCACGCTGTCGGCCGTCTGGCGTTCCTGATCGACATTCAGGGTCGCCGCTCCGATGCGGTCGGCGATGGCCGCCCAGTCGGCCGGCGGATCCCACAGCAGGTAGCCGCGCGGGATTTCCGGCCACAAACGCTGCGCTACCTCCAGGCAGGGCACCTCGAAACTGGACAGCAGAAGCGGCCGGCCGGCCGGCCAGAGCGGACGCAGGGTGTTCAGCGCCACCTCCGCGGTGATCTCCTCCTGCCCCGGATAGGGCTTGATCTCCAGGTTCAGGCCGAGGCCGAGGTCGTGGATCAACGCCGCCGCCTCTTCCAGCGTCGGCACCTGCTCTCCGACGAAACCGGCATCGAACCAGCGTCCGGCGTCGAGCCGCCGCAGCTCCGCCAGAGCCATGAGCGGCACCGGGCCGGTGCCGGTGGTGGTGCGGTCCAGCGTGTCGTCATGGATCAGCACCGGACGCTGGTCGCGGGTCAGCATGACATCCACCTCCACCCAGCGGGCGCCCTGGCGGGCGGCCTCCCGAATCGAGGCGAGCGTGTTTTCCGGCGCATTTTCCTTGGCGCCGCGATGGCCGATCAGGCGGGGAAGAGTCGACAGCATGGGTCTCGCAGGAGTAAGAGCGGTCGCTTTCCTACATGACCCATTCCGTCGAGGCGGGAAAGAGCGATGAAGGCCCTGCACAGCGTTTCCGATCTGGTGGCCGCCGGGCTGATGACGCCGGAGGCGGGCGACGCCGTGCGTACGGTCGCCGACCGCTACGCCGTGGCGCTGACCCCGTACCTGCGCGAGACGCTGGCCGGACGCACGGATCCGCAGGATCCGCTCTATGCCCAGTACGTCCCCTCCCCCGCCGAGGGGTACAGCACGCCGGAAGAGCTGGAAGACCCCATCGGCGACGTGGCGCGCAGCCCGGTGAAGGGCATCGTCCACCGCTATCCCGACCGGGTGCTGCTGAAGCCGCTGCATGCCTGCGCGGTCTATTGCCGCTTCTGCTTCCGCCGCGAGATGGTCGGTCCGGGCGGCGAGGCCCTGACCGCCGACGAGTTGGACGCCGCGCTGGCCTATATCCGCGACCATGAGGAGGTGTGGGAGGTCGTCATCACCGGCGGCGACCCCCTGCTGCTGTCGCCCCGCCGGCTGCGCGGGATCGTCCAGGCGCTGTCGGCCATGCCCCATGTCGGGGTGGTGCGCCTGCACAGCCGCATCCCCGCCGCCGATCCCGGCCGGGTCACGCCGGAACTGGTCAAGGCGCTGACCGCTCCCGGCCTCGCCACCTGGGTCGCCGTCCACATCAACCACGCCGACGAACTGACCCCGCCGGTGCGGGAGGCGCTTGCCCGGCTGGTGGAGGCCGGCATCCCGCTGGTCGGTCAGACCGTGCTGCTGAAGGGCATCAACGACAGCCATGCGGCGCTGGAGGCCCTGTTCCGCGGCATGGTGCGCAACCGGGTGAAGCCCTATTACCTGCATCATCCCGACCTTGCCGCCGGAACCAGCCATTTCCGCCCGACCCTGGCCGAGGGGCAGGCGCTGGTGACCGGCCTGCGCGGGCGGTTGTCGGGCCTGTGCCAGCCCACCTATGTCCTCGACATCCCCGGCGGCCACGGCAAGGCCCCCGCCGCCCGGGCCTGGATCGAAGACAAGGGCGACGGATGCTATGAAGTGACCGACTTCACCGGCCGGGTCCACGGCTATCGGGGCTGAGGCGGCGGCCTCACCACAGGGCCGGCGTGCCGAACAGCGGATCGGGGTTGATCAGGGCGTTGTGGATGCCGACCACCGACGCGAAGCTGGTCCACAGAATCAGCGGCGTCCAGATCAGCGCGATGCTGCGGTCGTCCCGCGCCACCAGCGCGATGCAGATGGAGGTGAGGACGAAGAAGGTCACCGTCCAGACCGCGGCGAGGATCGAGCTGCCCAGCGTGAAATAGACAAGGCTGAAGGTGGCGTAGATCACCCAGGTCACCGCCTGGAGCCCGATCAGCAGGCCGCGGTCGCGGATTCGCCGCGCCGGGTCCAGCAGGCGGATATCACCCCAGATCTGGAAGACGTTCAACGTGAACCACATCACCGGAAACGCCCAGCCCGGCGGCTGCAGCGGCGACGGCTGATGCCCGGCGAAGGGTTCGCCGCCACGCTCGACGAAGCCCCAGGCGTTGACGATGACCCAGAACAGCAGGGGTTGCCACCAGCGAACCCGGAAGGGGGCGGGCGGTGGCGCGGTGTATGTGGCGTCGCTCATGCCCCGCGAAATAGCGCGCCGGCTCCAATGGTCAAGTCAGCGCCCTTTCAGCGCCGTGCCCCCAGCGAGGCGAGCTGGAACAGCACGCGGGCGCACAGGGTCTCGTCCGGCATGTTGGTGCGCTTGCAATCGGCTTCGGCGTCGACCAGCCGCTCCAGCGCCTGGCGGACATGGCCGGGCGACCAGTGCCGGGCCTGCCTGACCAGCCGGGTCTTCAGCTTGAAGAAGACCGGCGGACGCAGCGACTCGACGGCGGCCTCCGGCGACTTGCCGGCGGCGACCTGGGCGCAAAGCAACTGCAGGCGTTGGAAATGGCGCTGGGCGCCGCGCAGGATCGGCACCGGCGAGGTGCCCTCGGCGAACAGCCGCGCCAGCGAGCGGTCAAGCGTGGCGAAGTCGCCCTCCGCCGCCGCCCACACCGGTTCGTCCATCGACAGGGCGGCGCTGTCGCCGATGCAGGCCTGGGCGTCCTCCAGCCGCACGCGCTTCGCGTCGCCCATATAGAGCGCCAGCTTCTCCGCCTCGCCGCGGGCGACCATGCGGTCGCCGACGAGGTTGGCGGCCAGGAAAGCGAGCGCGTCGGGATCGGCGGTCAGGCCGTGTCCGTGCAGGATGTCGGCGATGACCCGGCCGAGCGACGCCTCCTCCTCCACATAGCAGGGAATGGCGGCGGCGGCGTCGGCGCCTTCGAACAGAAGCCGCAGCTTGGAGCGGGCCGACAGGTCGCCCGACTCGACGACCACCAGGCTGTCGCCCGGCGGCAGGTTTTCCAGAAAGGCGGCGAAGGCGGAGGTGCTGTTGTCCTCGGCGTCGCGGACGCGGATCAGGCGCCGGCCGCCGGTGAAGGAGATCGCCGCGGCCTCGTCGGCCAGCCGCGCCGGATCGTCGGCCAGCGCGCGGCCCAGGAATTCGGCGACACGGAAGGGATCGGACAGGTCCGGCACCACCGTCTTGCCCAGCGTCTGGGCACGGTCGCGCACGAGGCCCGAATCGGGGCCATAAAGCAGCACCGCCCGGACCTTGGGGTCCGGGCTGCGCAGGAAACCGTCGATCGCCTTGGGTTGAAGCTTCACCCGAACACCTCCCGCCGGTCAGGAACCGCGGCCGAGATACATGGCGACGCGGGTTGTGATGTCGTTGGAGATGTCCTCCAGCGCCCGGTCATAGGCGTTCTGCACCGTCACGATGGCGGCGTAATGCTGCTCCAGCGTGTTGTAGCTGATCATGGACCGCGAGCTGGACTGGAACACCACCTGCCCCGTCCGGGTGTCGGTCAGCCAGTAGGGCGCGTTGACCAGCAGCTGGGCGCGCACCGCGGTGGCATCCTTCTGCAGGGCCAGCTTCTGCTCCGACGCCGACAGCCCCACATTCAGCAGGTAGCGCGGATTGCTCGGCCGCTCCGACGGATAGAAGTTGTCGATCAGCAGGTTGCGGAGCTTCTGCCCTTCCCGGTTGGGGATCGACGCGATGTCGACCTCCATCAGCCGGCTGGCCGCCTCGGCCCCGACGCCCTTGCCGCCATAGAGCGGCTGGAAACCGCAGCCCGACAGGGACATGGCGGACAGGCCGAGCGCGAGGGCGAACAGCCCCCGCGTCAAACCCTGACGGAACGGGGGCCGTCGCAGCGGGCTCCGGCTGAACTGTCCGAGATCAGACGACGACATTGATCACCCGGTTCGGGACGACGATGACCTTGCGGGCCGGCTTGCCATCCATGGCGCGCAGGACGTTGGCATCGGCAAGCGCCGCCTGCTCCGCCGCATCCTTGTCCATGTCGCGCGGCAGCTCCAGCGTGGCCCGCAGCTTGCCGTTGACCTGGACCGCGACCTTGACGCTGTCCTCCACCACCAGGGCGGGGTCGGCCTCCGGCCAGGGCTGGTCGGCCAGCAGCGTGGTGTGACCCAGCTGTGCCCAGAGCTCCTCGCCCAGGTGGGGCATCATCGGGCCGGCGAGGCGGACCAGCGACTCGAAGCCCTCGCGCAGAACCCAGGCCTCGCCCTCGCCCTTGCCGTCCAGCTCGCCCAGCGCGTTGGACAGTTCGCGGACGCGGGCGACCGCCTTGTTGAAGCGGAACTTGTCGAGATCCTCCGACACGCCGGCGATGGTCTTGTGGATCAGACGGCGGGCCGCCTCGGCCTTCGGCCCGAACGACTCGGGCTTGGGCGTGCCGGCGGCCGGCAGTTCCACCGGCGCCTCGGTCACCATCCGCCACAGGCGGTTGATGTAGCGCCAGGCGCCGTCGATGCCGGCCTCGGTCCATTCCAGGTCGCGTTCCGGCGGGCTGTCCGACAGCATGAACAGGCGGGCGGCGTCGGCGCCGTAGGTGCCGATGATGTGCGCCGGGTCCACCACGTTCTTCTTGGACTTCGACATCTTCTCGACGCGGCCGACATTGACCGGCGCGCCGGTGTCGGCCCGGACCCATTCGCCCTTGTCGTTCCTGGTCAGGTCGGTCGGGGCCAGCCAGGCGCCGGTGCCGGCGTCCTTGTAGGTCTCATGGTTGACCATGCCCTGGGTGAACAGGCCGGTGAACGGCTCGTCCAGGTCCAGGTAGCCGCAGGTCTTCAGCGCGCGCGTCCAGAAGCGGCTGTAGAGCAGGTGCAGGACCGCATGCTCGATGCCGCCGATATACTGGTCGACGCCCAGCCAGTAATCGACCGACTCGCGGGTGAAGGCCGCATCCTCGGTCTTCGGCGAGCAGAAGCGGGCGAAATACCAGGACGACTCGATGAAGGTGTCGAAGGTATCCGTCTCGCGCAGCGCCGGCTTGCCGCAGGCCGGGCAGCTGGTGTGCTTCCAGGTCGGGTGGTGGGCCAGCGGGTTGCCGGGCTTGTCGAAGGTCACGTCCTCCGGCAGCACGACCGGCAGCTGGTCGTCCGGAACCGGGACGATGCCGCAAGAGTCGCAATGGATGACCGGGATCGGACAGCCCCAATAGCGCTGGCGCGACACACCCCAGTCGCGCAGACGGTACTGGGTGGTGCGCTCGCCCTGGCCCGCCGCCTCCAGCCGCTTGCCGGCCTCCTCCTTCGCCGACTCGGTGTCGAGTCCGTCGAGGAAGGCGGAGTTCCGCAAAACGCCGGGGCCTGTGTAGGCCTCGGTCCCGACATCGAACGCGGCCGGATCGGCATCGGCCGGGATCACCACCGGGCGGACCGGCAGGCCGTATTTGCGGGCGAAATCCAGGTCGCGCTGGTCATGCGCCGGGCAGGCGAAGATCGCGCCCGTGCCGTATTCCATCAGCACGAAGTTGGCGACGTAGACCGGCAGCTCCCACGACGGATCGAAGGGGTGCACGACCTTCAGGCCGGTGTCGAAGCCGCGCTTCTCCGCCGTCTCGATCGCTTCCTCGCTGGTGCCGAGCCGGTTGCACTCGGCGATGAACTCGGCCAGTTCCGGGTTGGACGCGGCCAGTTCGGCCGCCAGCGGGTGATTCGGGGAGATCGCGGCGAAGGAGGCGCCGAACAGCGTGTCGGGCCGGGTGGTGAAGACCTCCAGCTCGTCCTCGCGCCCCTTGATGTGGAAGCGGAAACGGACGCCGGTGGACTTGCCGATCCAGTTCTCCTGCATGATGCGGACGCGCTCGGGCCAGCGGTCCAGCGTCTCCAGGCCCTTCAGCAGGTCTTCGGCATAGGCGGTGATCTTCAGGAACCACTGCGACAGCTTGCGCTTTTCCACCAGCGCTCCGGTGCGCCAGCCGCGGCCGTCGATCACCTGCTCGTTGGCGAGAACGGTGTTGTCCACCGGGTCCCAGTTCACCCAGGATTCCTTGCGATAGGCCAGACCGGCCTTCAGGAAATCCAGGAACATCTTCTGCTCGTGGCGGTAATACTCCACGTCGCAGGTGGCGATCTCGCGGTCCCAGTCGATGGACAGGCCCATCGTCTTCAGCTGCCCGCGCATGGTCGCGATGTTCTCGCGCGTCCAGGCGGCGGGATGGACCTTCTTCTCCAGCGCGGCATTCTCGGCCGGCAGGCCGAAGGCGTCCCAGCCCATCGGGTGCAGGACATTGAAGCCCTTGGCCCGCTTGAAGCGCGCGATCACGTCGCCGATGGTGTAGTTGCGGACGTGGCCCATGTGGATGCGCCCCGACGGATAGGGGAACATCTCCAGCACATAGTATTTGGGCCGGGAGGCGTCCTCGCGAGCGGTGAAACAGCCCTTGCCGTCCCACACGCCCTGCCACTTCGCCTCGGTTTCCTTGACATTATAACGCGACATGAGCGCGACGCCGTTTTCCGTTGTACCAGATGCTCGAAGACTTGGCCGACAGGCGGACCGGACCAGGGAATTGGACCGGGGGACCGCCTCAGGCCGGCCGCCGCGTCAGCGGGCGGCGGCGTTCTGCGACACGCGAAGCTGCCGGGCGCGGGTCAGCACCGCATCCTCCAGCTGGCTGGCGGTCTCCGGACCGACGTTGATGTCGCGCCAGTCGTTGCCCGTCCGCTGCTGCTTGAACACCGAAACCCGGACGCCGTCGGCGCGCAGCTGACGGTCCATGATGTAGAGGTTGACCTTGAACCGCTCGCCCGGCGAATCGGGCGGGGTGTACCAGTCGGTCAGGATCACGCCGCCGAACGGGTCGGCCGAGGCGATCGGCATGAAGGAGAGCGTATCGAGCGAGGCGCGCCACAGGAAGCTGTTGACGCCGATGCCGCCGGCGCTGTCCTGGTCGCCGCCGCGCTTGTTCTTGCCGAACAGGTTCAGGCCGCCGTCGGTGCCGAGCAGGCTGCCGAACTTGTAGTCCTTGTTCTTCATCTGCTCTTCGACGGTTTCGGTCTTGCCGCCCCAGCTTGCGCAGCCGGCGATCGAGACGGAAGCCGCGAGCAGTACAGGGACAAGGCGAAGGGCGGTCGAACGGCGCATGGTCGGGAACCCGGTTCAGAAAAGGGGTTGCCGCGCGCGAGTCACGCGCGGAATGCCGGTGAACAGACCATAAGTGGACGGCCCCACGCAACAGCGGATGCGTCTTTGCCCCGCCCCGCCACAACAGGACGACAACAGTCCGCCCCCGCCCCGCTCCTCTGTGGCGGACGGGCCGGAGCCCTCTTCTTAGTGTGCTCCGTGCGACACACTGTCCCCCCAATGCAGCAATCGCGGAGATTTGCCGCTTGCTGGCAAGGGCGGGGGTGCGTACGAAAGTCTCAGCCAGGACGTCAACCAGGCTGAAACATCTGCTGCCAGGATGGAGGCAACAATCATGAACCGTTATCTGCTGGCCGGCGCTGCCGCCGCCGCTCTCGCCCTCGGCGCTGGCGCCGCCAACGCCCAGGCCAAGTTCGAAGTCAAGCTGGGCGGCGACGCCTACTTCGAAGCCGGCTACGTCGATCAGGATCTGGACTCCGGCCTGCGTTCGACCGAATTCCGCAACCGTATGCGCATCAACATCATCCCGTCCGCCAAGGCCGACAACGGCCTGGAGTACGGTGCCCGTCTGCGCTTCCGTGCGAATGCCGGTGCCGGCAACGCCCGCAACGTCGATGCCGACCGCGCCTACATCTTCGCGCAGGGCACCTTCGGCCAGGTCCGCCTGGGCGTGACCAACTCGTTCAACGACGAGACCTACGTCTCGGCCCCGACCGACTACCTGCCGCTCGGCCTGGTCGATCAGGTCCAGAACTGGTTCGGCCCGAACACCAACATCGCTGGCAACGGCCCGGCCAACGTCGTCACCGGCAACAGCATCATTTGGCCGTCGCTGAACCCCGATGGCAACTCCACCAAGATCGTCTACTTCTCGCCGCGTTTCGCCGGTCTGCAGCTGGGCGCCAGCTACACCCCGCGTAACGACAGCAGCAACGCCGATGTCAACCGCATCGACCCGGTCGGCACCTTCCTCGCTGGCGGCAACGGCACCTA